>ONPM01000047.1 GCA_900319715.1 uncultured Prevotella sp. | reverse complement strand
GGCCATGCCACCTACAAGCACGGCTTGGCAATTGCACTGGCTGACGAGAGCGATAGTGGCAGGCCAACTATGGAATGGTCACTTGCCAAGAGCATGTGTGAAGGTAAGACTGATCCTATAGGTGCTGAATGGATGTTGCCCAGCCTGGATCAGTGGAAGACTATGTTCGAAGCCAACGGCAACAACAACGCTTTATTCTCCGGCTTGGATGCATTATTGGGCGCTGCTGGTGGCAAAGGAAGTAAATTGGTGCACAACTACTACTGGTCGTCGGAGCATGATGGAGGCTACGCCAACTACGTGGAACTCTTCAATGGCAATGCCTCCTTCTTCGTCGTCCGTAAGGACTACGGCTGCCGAGTCCGTGCCTGCCTCGCTTTTTAACCTATTTATCCATTAACTAATTAACAGCCCCGCAAACCATTCACTCAATGGTTGGCGGGGCTGCGCATCAAGCCTCATGATGTTTATCCTAAGTATTTCATCAGGATGCGGGCGTGGCCGCTGTCGTGGAGTTTGGTAATGCTCTTCTCACGGATCTGACGCACACGCTCACGGGTAAGCCCCATCTCGGCGCCGATCTCCTCAAGTCCGCGCTCCTGGCAGCCGATGCCGAAGCACTCACGCACAATCTTCAGTTCTCGGTCCTTGAGCACGCTGCGAAGTACATTCTCCAGGTCGCTGGTCAGCGACTCGTAGTCTACCTGCTTGTCGGTACGGCTGTCGTCGCCAGAACTCAGCAGGTCTGCCATCGAGTTGTCGTCGTCCTCGCCGAAGGGGGCGTCGATACTCATGTGGTGGCTGTCGGCCTTAGCCGTCTGTTCGATCTTTGCCTCATCAATTTGAGTGAGTTCCGCCAGTTCCGTCACGGAAGGGCGACGCTGATGGATCTGCTCGAAACGGTTGATCTCCTGATTGATCTTGCTCAGGGCTCCGCTCTGGTTCAGCGGCAGGCGCACAATGCGGCTCTGCTCGGCGATGGCCTGGAGGATGCTCTGGCGAATCCACCATACGGCATAGGAGATGAACTTGAATCCGCGCGTTTCGTCAAATTTCTCAGCAGCCTTTACCAGTCCGATGTTGCCCTCGTCGATGAGGTCGGTAAGCGTCAGGCCCTGATGCTGGTACTGCTTGGCCACGGAGACGACGAATCGGAGGTTGGCGGTGACGAGACGCTCTTTTGCCTTCTCGCCCTCGGGGCCTCCCTTGCGGATGGCCTGGGCCAACTCGATTTCCTCCTCGATGGTCACGAGGGGCTGACGACCGATCTCCACGAGGTACTTATCCAGTGCTTCACTCGATCGGTTGGTAATGCTCTTTTGAATCTTTAATTGCCTCATAAATATACTGTTACTCTGAAAAAGTCCGCAAAAGTACAAAATACTTTTGTAAGTTGCACGTTTTGCGGGCAAAAATCGCCATCTTTTATGAAAGTTTAACCAGAATAGGCCTTATAAGGGGCTTTTTCTGGTTAAAACTCGTGTAAACTGTTCGTTTATCGTGGGGCTCGGATATAGCAGAACTCATCGACATCGACATATCCGCCAGTCTTCTTCGTCGCGTAGCAGAAGATACCGAACTTGGTGCCCATGAAGAAGCGGCGCCAGTCGAAACTGAGACGGTAGTTCTCGGAGCCGATCTTCGTCCATTGCTCACCATCGGTGCTGTAGGAGAAGTTGGCGCAGTCGGCACCACCCATACGGCGGTTTGTGCCCTGTCCTGGGCGGAAGTCGGCATCTATGCGGAGGTAGATTTTAGAGTTTAGAGTTGAGAGTTGAGAGGTGAGAGGTATCTCGGTGATCACCTTTTCCTCGAAACTGGTCACTTCCTTGTCGCGGTCGGAGAGTTGGCAGGTCATCTCGACCATTTGGAGGAAGAGTCGTTTGCCTTTCTTCTTGATGACGAGGGCACCCGTGTCGCTGTTGAAGGCAGCCAGTCCGGCACAGTCGCCGTCCTTCATCTTAGCACAGTCGATGGCAATGCTGCCACTGCACTGTGGACCCTCCATGCGTTGGGTAAGTGTGTTAGGTGCGAGGTAGAGGGTGTTGACGACGCGGTTGGTCTTCAGACGGAGGAATCCCGGACGCTCCGTGAGACTCCATGCGGCGTCGACGGGGTTGTGGTTCCACTGCCAGTGGAGACCCAGTTCGGGCTCTGAGAAGTCGTCGCTCTTCACAATGGCAGTCTCAGGCTGTCCGCTGACGAAGGGGCGCACGGTGTCTGGTACCTTGCCGTTCTCGTCGCCCAGCATAGGCCAGCCGTTAATCCAGCGGCAGGGCATGACGGTGAGCACACGGCCCACGCCGCCACGGTCCTGGAAGATGATGCCGTACCAGTCGCCCGAGGGACTGTCGACGATGGTGCCTTGTGCCTCGTAACTGAAGCCGCCGAACTCGCTCTCGAGGATGACCTGCTTCTCGTAGGGACCGTGGATGTCGTCAGCGCGGTAGCACACTTCACGGCGGTGACGCCCTGGGGCATAAGTATGGGAGATCATCAGGAGATAGTACTTGCCGTTGTGCTTGATCACACGACTGCCTTCAAGCAGTCCCTTCTCGTCTTCCTCGCGCTGGAAGATTTTCATATAAGTACCCTCAATGACGTCGCTGAGGTCGGGTTTGAGTTCCATCAGTTCGCCTGTGCCGTAGATGACGTAGACACGGCCGTCGTCATCAAAGAAAAGCGAACAGTCGTGGAAGTGCCGCATACGGGATACGAGTTCCCAAGGCCCCTCGGCCTTCTCAGCAGAGAAGATGTAGGTGTCGCCCATCTTACCCTGTTCGTTGGGAGCCAGGAGGGCATAGAAGCGGCCGTTATGATACTTCAGCGAGGTGGCCCACTGACCGCGACCATAGGCAGTGCCTTGCTGCAGGTCGTACTTCGGAGAGTCGGTGAGGCGGTTGAAAATATAACCAACGGTTTCCCAGTTCTTCAGGTCTTTCGAGGCCATGACTGGTGCGCCAGGCATGAGGTGCATGGTGGTGGAGACGAGATAGAAGGTGTCGCCCACGCGGATCACGTCAGGATCAGGAACGTCAGCCCAGAGCATGGGGTTCTGGATGGGCGGGGTGTTGATGGTCTCGTAGTCGTCAGCGAAAGCAGGCGACAGGAATGAGGAGAGTGGAAAGAAGAGAGAGAAGACCAGAATCCTCAAAGTTAATCTTTTGTTCATAGTGATAAGTTTTTGTATCATGAATTTATAGAATCTGGGAATTTACAGGCGGATGGTCTGTTCGTTGCCATCATGGGTGACAGTGCGCGAAGTGCCGTCAGGGAGTACGATGGTGAACTTCCGGTCCAGTATCATGCCCTGATAGCCTCCTTGGCGAGTGCCGATGGTGAGTTGGCGGGCTTTATCGTTCCAGTGGAAGGTGATGGTGGCATAATAGCCCTTTTCGTAGTTGTAGCCGTCGCCTTCGTCTTCATAGAGCGTGAACGACCCGTCGGCACCAGGATAGACGCGGATCTCGAGGTTGTCCCAAGTCTTCTCGCCCACATACTGCATCTCGGGGCCGAGGGGCAGGATGCTCCCCGCACGGACAAACATCGGAACCCTATCGAGAGAGGTCTGAAGCGTGATGGCCTGTCCGCCCTTATAGGTCTTGTTCGTCCAGAAGTCATACCATGTGGCACCCTTGGGCAGATATTTCATGGCCGTCTTACTGGCAGACCAATCAATCATTCCTTCTTCCTCGTTCCTCTTTCCTCCTTCCTCGTTTTTACGATCCCATCCTGTCATAGCATTGGTACGGACGATCTTCTCTTCCGTGTATTGAGGGTCGAGGATGGGGGTTGCGAGGATGCTGCGGCCGAACATAAACTCATCGGCGATGTCCCAAACCTTGCGGTCTGCGGCAAAGTCGCTGAACAGCGGACGCAGATAACTCTCATTGTTGGAGGTCACCTGCCAGGCTATACTATATAAATAAGGTATCAGGCGATAGCGCAGACGGATCATCTTTTCAATTGCATCGTAGACGGGTTCTCCTTTCTTGCCGAACTGCCAGATCTCACGGGGAGCATCGGCACCGTGGCTGCGGAAGACGGGGCAGAACAGGCCGTACTGCATCCAGCGCACGTAGAGTTCCTGGAACTGCGGGTTACGAGGGGCAGAGCCGGGGCCACGGGTGTTGTAGGCATTGCAGAAGAAGCCGCCGATATCTGTGTTGAAGTTCGGATTGCCTGTGAGCGAGAAACTCAGTCCTGCAGGCACCTGTTTGCGGAGCATATCCCACGAGGAGTTCACGTCGCCACTCCACATGTTGGAACCGTAGTGCTGTTGGCCTGCGAAACTGCTTCGTGTCATGATGAAGACGCGTTTTTCTAATTGAGAATTGAGAGTTGAGGATTGAGAATTATGATTACCTAAATCCCGTTGTGCCTGATAGACGCCGCGGACGGTCTCCAGGGGGAAGGCGTTGCGCAGTTGTCGCCAGGTGCCGCCAGTGACGGGGTGAGCGTAGTCGGACTCGCGGGGGTTGAAGAAGTCTGGGTCTGTGGAGTCCATCCACCAGGCATCAGTGCCATAGTCGTAGAGGCGTTTCAGATGCTTCCAGTAGATGTCACGGGCGACAGGACTGAAGGCGTCGTAGACCTTCACGCCCGAGGGGTAGTCCATGCGCGGTGGCCAGATGTGGGAGAGTCCGCTCTGCGGCCACGTTTCAATAGGCAACAGCAGGCCTTTATCGTTGAGTTCGCGGAACTGCTGTGTCTGCGGCCCGAAACTGGCCCAGATGGAAATCATGAAATGAGCATGCTTGGCGTGGACATTCTTGATCATCTGCTGACCTGTGGCGAAGTCCTCGGAGAGGAAGTCCATGGCGTTCCACAGGTAGTTCGAGCCCCAGTACTGCCAGTCCTGGATGATGCCGTCGAGGGGCACCTGCAGGGCACGGTACTGGTCGACGATGCTCTCCGTCTCTGCGGCGGTCTTGTAGCGCTCTTTCGACTGCCAGAATCCGTAAGTCCAGAGTGGGAACATGGGCACGTCGCCAGAGAGATGGCGCATCTGGGCAATGACACCATCAGCAGAGCCGCCATACATGAAGTAGTAGTCGACCCCTTCGCCCACCTCGGAGTCGAAGGTCATACCATTGGCGTCGTCGTCAAACTGCGTGGGTGAATAGTTCTCCCAGTAGAGTCCCCAGCCCTTGACAGACTGGAGCACATTCTGGAAGTCCTCGAGATTGGACTGCTCCATGCGCTTGTGCTCGCCACGACGGTTCATCTTGCCGTTCTGGATGGTGCCCAGTCCGTAGATGGCTTCGTCCTTATCGAGCAGGAAGGTCTGTCGCGCCTTCGCCACGTCGCAGTCTTTCTCACGGAGCAGGACCTTGCCCTTGGCAGTCAGGAAGGTCAGGCGACCTTGGGCGTCCTGTCTGACGATGAGTTCACTGCTCTTCCAGAACGGTCCTTGCTGGTCGACCTCAACTTGTTCGGGCTGGGCGGTGATGACGAGCGTCTTTGTGGGCTGGCCTTTCACCACATGTACGATGCTGGGGGTGAAGAACTCGACCTTCACATCCTGCTGTGCCAGTGCTGCCAGCGGAAAGAGGAAAGAGAATACGGAGATTCTCAGGAATTTAGTTATGCTCATGATGTTTTTATCCATAATGTGAGAATGAGGGAATTCTTATTTGAATTTGACTAAGATGCGGAACACCTTGCCAGGGTTCTCATGCCACCATTGCATCGTGGCAGGCGCCTCTTCAGGGCTGACCTCGCGGGTGATGAGACGGTCGACGGGACACCTGCCACGCTCCAGGTAGTGGATGACGGCACGGAAGTCGGAAGGCTGGGCATTGCGCGAACCACGGATGTCGAGTTCCTTCTGCACGAAATACTTGGTCTGGAATGACACCTCCGTCTTCGCATAGCCAATGCAGATGACACGGCCCGTGAAGGCCACCTCGTCGACGGCCATCTGATAGGTCGCAGAACTGCCCACGGCCTCGATAACCACGTCTGGGCCGAAGCCGGACGTTATCTCCAACAGACGGGCATGCACATCTTCAGTCTTGGTGTTGATCGTGTAACTGGCGCCCATCTCTTGTGCAATGGCGAGTTTGTCGTCGTCTATATCAGCCGCCACGACAGTGGCACCACGCTGTGCACAGCGTACGACGGCACCCATGCCCACCATGCCACAGCCAATGACGAGGACGACGTCGATATCCGTAACCATGGCACGGCTGACAGCGTGGAACCCCACACTCATGGGTTCGATGAGGGCACAGGTACGGGGTGTGAGCAGTCCTGCGGGAATCACCTTCTCCCAAGGCAGGGCGATATATTCGCACATGGCCCCCCAGCGCTGTACGCCAAGGGTCTCATTGTGCTGACAGGCATTCACACGCCCGTTACGGCAGGAGGCGCACTTGCCACAGTTCGTGTAGGGGTTGACGGTCACAGTCATACCAGGCTTCAAGCCCTCAGGCACGTTCTTGCCTATGCTCACGATTCTGGCGCCTACCTCATGGCCTGGTACCACTGGCATTCGCACCATGGGGTTGCCACCACGGAAGGTGCTCAGGTCGCTACCACAAAAACCCACATACTCCAACTGCAGGAGCACCTCATCATCGCCCGCCTGGGGCTCTGCCAGGTCGATGACCTTCATCACCGACGGCTCACAAATCTGAATTGCTTTCATTTCTTTTTATGTATTTATTCACTCATATTCTTAATATAGGGCAGTGGCTCCAGATGTTCGAAACCATAGAAGCGCTGGGCGTTCTGGCCTAAGAGCAGACGCTTCTCCTGCTCGGAGAGGGCGTCGGACTTCAAGAGGAAGTCGTACGACATACGGTAGGTGATGGCGGTGATGGTGCGAGGATAGTCGCTTCCCCACATCAGTTTGTCCATACCCACGAGTGCCGCTGCCTCGCAGATGGCGCGGACGGCAGAAGGGTAGGGGTAGAACTCGGCATTGTAGAGCCATGTGATGCCTCCTGTCTCGATGTAGACGTTCTCGTGGCGGGCCAGCAGGATCTGCCGTCGCCAACTGTCGTTCTCCCAGCAGGGCGTCTGCGGGGGATTGGCCATGCCCAAGTGGCCTATGGCTATCTTCAGCCGGGGACACTGGGTGATGACTTCCTCCAGTTCCTCCACCTGGCGGTCGCCGTCTGCAAGGGTGATGGAGAGCAAGGCCCCACGCGACTCCATCAGACGGAACATGCGCAGCATCTCTGCGCTTGTGAGCGAACGCCCTAGGAGCCTGTGGCCAGGGATGGCGAGACCACGGAACCCCTGATCCAACAACGACTGGGCCTGCTCAAAGAAACCGTCTTTCAGATAGTCGGCCATTCCGAAGACGAAGAAGCGGTCAGGATATTTCTCCTTAACCTCGGCGAGGTAGTCGTTCTGAAGACCATCGATAAACTCCTGTACGACGACGGCAGCCGACACCTGGGCATAGTCCATGTTAGAGAGAAACACCTCGGCCGTGTTACGTCCGTCGATGATGAATGGCGGTACCATCTGTACCTCTTCGCCCAAGAAGAGAGAACGCCCGTTCCGAAGGGTACGGATGGGTTTCCCGTCCCATTGGGTGTCCTGCCGAAGCCACAGATGGCTATGAGCATCTATGATAGGAAATAGGTCCATTTTTTGTTTGAGTAATGATTTATCGGGTGCAAATATACGAAAAAAGATTGTATATGATACACGTTTCGTGAAATTTTTCCGAATATGTGACATTGTATTCAAAATATTTTCGTATATTTGCACCAAATATGGCTAGACAACCTAAAATAATCAGCAAGAAGTTGTCCTTCAGGCTCAGTCTGACGGTCATTGTGGCGCTGGCAACGTTGCTGGTGATAGCCTTGCTGATTATCTTCATTTTTTCGCGTAAGGCAGTCAAGGAAGAAGCCCTTCAGAATGCCGGGCAGACCCTGGAGGCCACGATGCAGCATGTCGACAATATCCTGCTCGACGTGGAGCAGTCGTCTGGCAATATCTACTGGAAGATGCTCAGCCATACCCGCCAGCCCGAGAAGGTGGCGCTCTATGCTCGTAAACTCGTGGAGACCAGCCCCTACATCACCGACTGCACCATCACCTGGGCATCCGATACCAGTGCTACAGACTCTGTCTTCATGGGATGGATCAACCCTGAGAAGACAAAGGCCAACACCATCACCACCTTCCGTCTGCCCATCTTCGAAGGGCCACGGACAGTGGGAGTGATGGATGTCGACGTGTCGCTGGCGCTGGTGTCGAGGATTCTGCTCAGGGCCAAGCCGTCGCCCAACTCCTTTTGTATGCTTCTGAAACCAGATGGTACAATCGTCGTACATCCTGATACCACGGCCCTGAACCATAATGTCCTCGATTTCGTCAAAGACGGCGACCCCTCGATGGGTGAAGCCGCGCGGTCGATGCTGAGCGGAGAGACGGGCTACAAGAGAGTCAGACTGGACGGCGAGGCGTACTACGTGTTCTTCAAGCCCTTTAAACCTAACGAGGTGATAGGGCGCGCTATGTCGGACCTCGGGTGGAGTGCCGGCGTTATCTATCCCGAGGATGATATCTTCGGCGACTACAACCGTCTGCTCTATCATGCGCTCATCATCGCCGTCGCAGGACTGTTGCTCCTGCTCTTGTCGTGCCGCCTCTTCATCCATCTCCAACTGATGCCGCTGAGGAAACTGGAGAAGTCTGCCAGACGCATTGCTGAGGGAGATTACCAGGAACCCCTCCAGAACAGCCGCAGACAGGACGAGGTGGGACGTCTGCAGAACCACTTCTGTGAGATGCAGCAGTCGCTGGCCACCCGTATGGGTGAGATGGAGCAGTTGACGGCGACCCTCAAGCAGCGAGGCGAGGAACTGCAGGCCACCTATGAACAGGCCCAGGCGGCAGAACGCATGAAAACCAACTTCCTCTATAACATGTCAGACCAGATGATCGTGCCCGTGAGTGTCATCCGTCAGAGTGTGAAGACTCTCAGCGACAACGCCAGCAGGCCGACAGAGGAGGAAATCAACAGGTTGGTGGAGAGTATACAATCACGGGGAGAGGCGGTGACGGCTCTGCTGAACCAACTCATCTCTGAGTCTGAGAAAATCATGGAGAATGGCTAGCGTTTATCGACATATCGTTCAATCCCTATCCTGGAAACTCAGTCTGGGCATCCTGCTCATGGCCATCCCCATCTTCCTCCTGTCGATTGGGATTCTGTTCAGTCAGTCGAGGGATAAGGTGAAGAAAGAAGCGACCATGCACGCCGCCAGCGTTGTGAACACCACGATGCAGCACTTCACACGCTTTATGGAGATTGTGGAGACGGCCACTGACGTCAACGACTGGGAGGTGACAGAAAACCTCAACCCGGATTCTCTTCTCGCCTACTCGCGCAATATCGTCATCCTCAACGGACATATCGACGGTTGTTCTATCAGTACGGAGCCGAATACGTTCCCCAAATACGGCAGGCACTTCTCTGCCTACACCGTCAGAGAGGGGGACAGCGTCACCACGGTTGTCGAAGAACCCTACGAGTATTTCGAGAAGGTATGGTACAAGACGCCCCATCTGCAAGGCAAGCCCTGCTGGGTGGTCTATTTCGACGAGAGTGACTCGCTCGCTCTCACCCTCGACGGTATGCTCGCATCGTATAGCAAACCCCTCTATACGGAGACCCGTCGCGCAGACGGAGTCCTGACGAGGCAGTTCGTGGGCGTCATCTCCACCGACCTCTCATTGCTGCGGCTTTCAAGAGACATCACCAAGGAGGCCCCCTACGACGGCTCCTACTTCATGATGACAGGCGACGACGGCCGCTATTTCCTGCATCCTGATACGGCGCAACTCTTCACCAAGACCATCTTCAGCGACATCACCCCTCAGGAGAATGCCGACATCTTCGCCTTGGGGCATGAGATGACGACGGGGAAGACTGGCAACATGAGTGTCAGAATCAACGGCGAGCAGTGTCTCGTCAGTTATCAGGCTGTCCCTGGCACCAAGTGGAGCCTCGCGCTCGTCTGTCCCGAAAGGAGCATCCTCAGGGACTACAATCGTCTGAACTATATCATCGCCCCCCTCATTGTCATTGGTCTTCTGCTGGTCCTGCTGTTCAGTAGCGTCACCGTGACACATGCCATCCATCCACTCCACCAACTGACGAGGAACCTCCAGCGCATTGCCGCAGGCCACTATGACGAACAGATTCCACGCAACGAGCACCGTGACGTCGTGGCTCGTCTGCAGAACAGTTTTGCCACGATGCAAGATTCGCTCAACAAGCACGTGAACGATATCCGGCAGATGAACGAGGAGGCTTTACGCCGCAACGAGGAACTGGTGCATACCAGTAAACTGGCCAAGGCTTCGAGCCTGCAGAAGACGCTGTTCATCCAGAATGTGTCGCACCAGATCCGCACGCCCCTGAACATCATCATGGGCTTTGCTCAGGTGCTCAGGGAGAATAAGAGTCTCATGCCTGACGAGGAAGCGAAGAGTATCACCGACATGATGCGCCACAACTCCATTCTGCTGAACCGTATGCTGCTGATGCTGTCCGACTGTTCCGCAAGGGGAACCACCGAAGAACTCTATGCCAGCAAGAACGAGGAGGTGAACTGTGTGGAGATAGCCCAGGAAAGTATCGACAAGGCCCGTGAGAACTTCCCCGACTTTGATTACAGGCTGAACATCGACCTGCCTGACGACTTCACCATTCTCTCCAACCACCATTACCTGTTGCTCAGCATCCGCGAACTGCTCTATAATGCTGTCAACTATTCCACGGGCGGCTATGCATGGCTTAGGGTGACGGAGTACCTGTCAAAGATCCGTTTCATCGTACAAGACGAAGGCCCCGGTATCCCCAAGGAGGAGAGCGACCGTATGTTTGAGATGTTCGCCAAGGGCAACGACCTCTCCGAAGGGCTCGGCCTCGGACTCGCCCTCACCAAACGCCATATCCAGAACCTCGGAGGTACTGTCTTCCTCGACGAGAGCTACACAGACGGATGCCGGATGATTATCGAACTGCCAAAGGTAAAATAAAAACTGCAGAATGCCTAAGATACTACAAACACTACACGACAGGATGTCTGTCCGCCTCAGCCTATGGGTCGTCACATTTGTGGCCATATTGCTGGTGGCGGCACTGTCGGTCATGTATCACTTCTCCCATCAGGCTGTGAAGGAGGAGGCGGTGGCGAAGGCCATGCTGACACTCGACCGCACGGTGCTAGCCATCGACAATGTACTCGTCAAGGTAGAGGTGGCTGGCCGCATGATGCGCTGGAACATGGAACGACACCTCAACGATCCAAAAGCCCTGAGCCGCGACTGCCGCAAGATGATTGAAGACAATCCCATGCTCATCGGCTGTGCCATCGCCATGGACACCGCCTTCTTCCATCGGGAGTTCATCATCTACACCTATCGGGAAGACACCAGCAACGAGAAGGCAACACGACACTCGAGAGTCCTCGAGAGCGACCACTACGACGACAAATCCTATCTTGAGCAGAACTGGTACACTCACCCCATGGAAGACCATGAGGACTGTTGGGTGAGACCATACGAACAGGGCGAATACGATGTGAAGCCCACCACCTTCAGCCTGCTCGTCCGCGATTCCAAGCGGAATATAGTGGGCGTACTCGGACTGGACATCTCGCTCAAATGGTTCTCGGGGATTGTCAAAGACTCGAAGCCCTTCCCCAACTCCTACTGTGCAATCATCGGCCGTAAGGGAAGATACATCATCCATCCCGACATGAACAAGGTAGACAACCACAGCGTGTTCGAACTCATCAACGGTGCTAAACGCGACACAAAGATGGAACTGCTGGTCGAATCGATGATTGCACGTGAGAGCGGCTACAAGGAGGTCGACATCGACGGCCAGTCGTGTTTTGTCTTCTATAAGCCATTCCGCCAAAAGGGATGGATCGCCTCTATCGTCTGCCCGGAGAGCGAAATCATGGGCGGCACCACCAGACTGCTGCGGGCCGTGCTTGTTATTGCCATCGTCGGACTGATTCTGCTGCTCTTGTTCTGCATCTTCTATATCAGCCGTAACGTGCACCCCCTCGAACTCTTGGCACAGACAGCCCGCAGACTCTCTGAAGGCCACTATGATGACCACGTGCCCGAAACGCGGCGCGAGGATGAGATAGGATCGCTGCAGAACAGCTTCAAGGCCATGCAGCAGTCCATCGCCAACCGTATCGATGAAATCCGGCAGGTGAACGCCCGTCTGGAAGACAGCAACGCCGCGCTGCAGGAGGCATCTAGTCAGGCCCAGGCGGCAGAGCGGGCCATGGACGAATTCGTGGTCAATCTCTCCGACCGGATGCTACAACCCGTCATCAACATCGAAAAGGTCGTTGGCGACGTGCGCAAGAATTTCCGCCAGATGACTCAGCAGGAAGCAGAGGATATGGTGAACAAGATACACGCCGAGACTGACATCGTCACAGAGTTGCTCTACCAACTGCTGGAGGTGTCGCAGAAGGAAGGAGGTAAGGCATGAGCAAGATCGGATTCTACCGCCACTCCCTCTCGTTGAAACTCGGCGTCACCATCACCGCCTTCATCGCCCTGCTCTTCGTCTCTTCGGTTGGACTGCTCTACATCCGTTCCCGTCAGCTCGTGAAGCAGGAGGCCCTGGAGCGTGCCGAGAAAGCGCTCGACAAGACGGCGCTGCGAGTGAGCTGCTACCTGAGTGAGATCGAAGCCGTCACGGAGAACCTGAAGTGGATCGTCAGCCAGTCGCCGTCGCCCGACAGTCTGCTGGTCTTCACCCGGCGCATCGTCACGCTGAGCAACAACATCGACGGCTGTTCCATCACCATGGAGCCCGACTTCTTCCCGCCCTCCATAGGACGCTTCTCTGCCTACACCGTCAGAAAGGGCGACAGCATCATCACCCAGCGTAAGGGCGACTACGACTACTACTCAAAGGTGTGGTATCGCTCGCCCAAGGAACAGCAAAGACCCTGCTGGATTGACCCTTACAACGATTACAACGCCGGTACGCTCTCCAACGACGACATGATCGTCTCCTACTGCCTCCCCCTCACCGACAAGACGGGGCGTTTCATCGGCGTCATCTCCACCGGCCTCTCGCAGACGTGGCTCTCGAAAACCATCGACGAGAATAAACCCTACCCCCACTCCTACTGTACTATATTGGGACGTGACGACCGTCTGCCAGACATCAGCGGCGAACCCTGCTACGTGTTCCAGAAGATCCTGCATCAGACGGGATGGCAAATCTCCCTCATCTGTCCCGAGCGCGACATCCTGGGCAGTTACAAACGGCTGGGATACATCATCTTCACCGTGCTGACCATTGGACTCATCCTGCTGCTCATCTTCTTCATGCGCAGCATCACCCGTTTCGTCTCACCGCTGAACCAACTCGTCAGCCAGTCACAGTACATCGCCTCCGGCCATTTCGGCGAACCCATGGCCCGCACCCGGCGGACAGACCTCGTGGGACAGTTGCAGAACAGTTTCTCCACCATGCAGGAGTCGCTGGCAGAACAGATCGGACAATTGCAACAAGCCAATGAACGGGCTGAGGAGCGCAACCGGGATCTGCTACGCCTGAACAATCTGGCACAGGAGGCCCGCCACGAGAAGATTGCTTTCCTGCAGGACGTGTCGCACCAGATACGCACGCCGCTGAACATCATCCAAGGCTTCCTCAACGTGGTGCTCAAGGACGACTCCGACCTGACGGTGCGGGAGAAAGCACACATCATGACTCTCATGCAGAAAAACGCCTACACCCTGCGGCGGATGGCGTATATGCTCTATGATGCCACGTGGCTCAAGACTGGACAGAAACTGGAGTATCACGACCTTGTGAGTTGCAACGCCGTGGCCCGCAAAGCCATCGACGCCCTGCAACATTATAATCCATTCGAAGACGGCACCGTCATCTTCGAGACTTCCCTCGACGATGACATACAGACACGAACGAGCGAGAGACGACTATATTATTTTATACACGAACTGCTCTACAACGCGAAGAAGTTCGCCCCCGACGTGCCGGTGAGGCTCACGGTCTACGAGGCACCTGCCGCCACCGTCAACTTCGCCATCGAGGACGAAGGTCCCGGCATCCCTGAGGAGGAACGGCAGCAGATCTTCAACCACTTCTTCAAACACTCGCCTTTCTCCGAAGGCCTCGGCCTCGGACTGTATCTCTGTCGCCACTATTGCCGCTTATTGAGTGGTGATCTCATTCACGACACCACCTACGAAAAAGGTAGCCGTTTCATCATCCGGCTACCTCTTACCTCTCACCTCTAATTTCTACCCCCTTCCGCCTGCTCTCGTTTGGCTTTCATGAAGCGGTCGATGAAGTCAATCTGCTCACGGTTTGGCCGCATGATGAGCGAGGCTCCGTTGGAGAACTGCATGGTCGTGGGCTTTGTCTCATCGAACGACGGCCAGTAAGGGATACCTGCGCCATTGGGGTTGCCCGTCTTGGCAAAGTTCACCCAGTACTGCTGGATCATCTCAGAGACGGCTGCCTCAGCAGGATACTGGTCTGCCTGCGTCAGGAACTGTCCGTTCAGATACATGATATCGTCGGCATGGGCGACACCGCGACGGAGCGGATTCTGTGAGAAACTCATCGTCGAAGGCTGGGCAAGATAGGCGGCGTAGGCAGGACTCTTGCCGGTCTTTGACTGCAGGTTCACCCATGCATAGGATGGCCAGGCAAAACCGAGGTCGCGGAAGGTGTCGCCATTGGCGTGCCAGGCCTCTTCGTCGGTACGACAGGGATAGACCTTCAGAGCCTCGTCGGCAAAGTCGCCAAACATGCGGGTGGCGCTCTGCCGGTAGTCCTCTGCCTTGACGGTGGGGGGCGTAAAGAGGGCACCCTCGTCGCTGTTGGTCATCACAATCACAGGCACATCATTATATTCGCCACGCTCGTAGAGACGGTACTGGTCGTCACAGATTACATAGCCGTCGACGCAGGGCCAGAAACCACCGAAGCCCACATTGCCGTCGCAGAGTGACATAGCATCCATCTGGCGCAACTGCTTGAGCGACTTCTTCTTCAGATGCTGCTGGAAGGCGAGTCCCTGCTTTTCTGCACCCTTCTGCGAGGCGTCCAGGCCCAGACTGCGGGGATTGTCACTCCATGGTGCAAACGAGCCACCGCTCTGACTGATACAGCCATGGAACAGTCCCTTGGCCAGAGGCGAAGCACACAGCATGCTGCAACTGATGGCACCTGCCGATTCGCCGAAGATGGTGACCTTTGAAGGATCGCCTCCGAAGTGGGCAATGTTCCGCTGTACCCACTGCAGGGCACAGATCTGATCCAGCAGGCCATAGTTGCCCGAGTGCCCGTCAGGATCTTCCTTCGAGAGTTCCGGATGGGCCATGAAGCCGAGGGCGCCTGTGCGATACTCCACGCTGACGATGACCACACCGCGCTGGGCCAGCAGTTTCCACAGGTCACCACCATACCACTCGGTCTGGAAACCGCCACCGTGAATCCATACCATCACGGGCAACTTCTCATTGGCCGACTTGGCAGGTGTGGCTATTCCAAGGTAGAGGCAGTCTTCGCTCATCATGTCAGCCGTCCGTCCGGGACGTGTGGGCTGTGGGGGCAGAGGCCCGAACGTGTCGCACTTCCGCACACCTTCCCACGCCTTGGCTGGCTGTGGGGCACGCCAGCGCAGGTTCCCTACGGGAGGCGCGGCATACGGGATGGCCTTATAGACGGCCAGTCCACCTTCGAGCACGCCCTCTACGTCGCCCGTTTCCACATGGGTACGGAGCAGCGGCTCCTGGGCATCTGCCACCATCACAATCGCATCCGAGTCGGAGTATTCGAGGAAAGAGGAAGGAGAAAACACCTTCTCTTTCAACGGGGTTTTGTCTGAGGTGACACCGGCAATGTACCACTTATCGCCACTGCGACGGGCGAGGATGACATACTTGCCGGGATAGCCGTCGATGAAGCGGGTCTCGTCCCAGAGTGTAGGCACATCCTTCATGAACTGTATGGCCCATGCGGGAGCGTCATAGAGATTGTTGGGCGCGAGGGCGAAGTGCTGTACGCTGCTCTGGAAGAGCACGGCCGTCGCCATGGCAAACACATCGCTGGTCTTGCGGACGGTGCCGTGCTGGTTGTCTGCACTGTATCGTTTGTTGAGGGCAGAACCGCCGAAGTCCATCGAGCCCACGGTATTCCTGATGAAAGGATGGATACAGGCGTTGAAGGCCTCAGCGTCGCAGGCACCCTGTCCGAAGTGCAGGTTCTCTGATGCCAGCACGGCCTCGGCAGCCACGAAGTTGGGATACATCCGCTCCCAGCCGCGAGGTAGCGTACAGCCATGGAAGATCACCTGGATGCCGAAGTCGTTGGCGTCAGTGAGGATGTCCTCATAGAGTTGCATCATCTGCTGCTTGTCGCCACCGAAGAAGTCTACCTTGATGCCCAGGATGCCGTTCTTCTGCATCCACGCCATCTCCTGACGACGGGGACCCGCCTTGTCCATCTTCCCGCGAGGACCCTGAGGAGCGTCGTTCCACGTACCGTTGGAGTTATACCACAGGAACAGTCCCACGCCTTTCTCCTTGCCATACCGTGCCAGTTCCTCCATCTTCTCGTAGCCGATCTGCGTGTCCCAGAGGGCATCCACGAGCACCGAGCGGTAGCCCATGGCGGCCGAGAAGTCTATATAGCGCTTCTGCTCGTCGAAGTTACAACTGGGGTCCATGCCGATGATCCACGACCACGAGCCCTTGCCGTAGGTGTAGTCCTTCGAGGCCTTGTACTTCGGCTTCACCAGATCGGTGGCAACGGTGGTCTCCACGATGGGTGTCAGGGTCGTGCCAATGGTGATCGTGCGCCACGGCGTCTCGGCAGGCAGCGCCACCAGCGGCGTAGTGGAACCCGTGCCGTTCATCTCCTCTGCCAACGGGAAACCGATACGGTAGTGATTGTCCTTATCATTCACCAGACGACAGCCAACGTAACTTCCATCTGTGCCCGTCTCGGAGAGCAGCACCCAGCCCTTGGGTGTCTTGAACAGACAGGGGAAGGTATAGCCGAAGCCCCAGCCGTTCTTGCCCATCGCGTCGTCGGGGGTGTAGCCCGTCTCGTAACTCGGGGCCGTCCGGGCAAAGCCCGTCATGGGCTTCATCTGCGGGCAGAGGAAGGTGGTCGTGCCCTCAGGCAGCACATAGCCGCTGGCCTCACTCTCCACGACACCCGACATGGTCTCACCGCCGCGCACGCGCTTCGGATAAATCTTATAGCGATAGGCCACGTCGCGACTGGTCACACGGAAGGTCACATCGAGCGCCTCGCGTCCGTCCTTCTCGAAACGGCAGACTCCCTCTGTTGCCACCACCTTCACATGGCTCTGCTTCGTGGTCTTCAGGCAATACTCGTCCTCATACTTGCTCACCTCGCACGATTTCAGCGTCAGGCCCTGGGTCAGGTCGTCAAAGTTCATCTTCAGTCCCAGGGGGGAGGGCTGGATGAATACCTCACCATTGAGTTTTACCTCATACTTCGGACAGCCGTCGGAGACCGTCACCGTCACAATCATCTTCCCGTCAGGGCTGGCAATCTCCTGCTGTGAGGGCTGCTGGGTCTGAGCAAAGGCAGCCGCCAGTGAACAGTAGAACAGGAAAAGCGTTGCACCAATAACGCGGCGCCAGCGGGGTTGTTTGTTTGTCTTCATCGTAATTTATGGATTACTATTATCGATTTCTTTTCGGGTACAAAGTTACAAAATAAAATCGAAATAACCAAAAGAATTCGGTAGAAAATCGAGTTTCCTTTCTGCGGCTTCAGATATACATTTCGGACATGAAAAAAAGCACATCCTTTTACACAACGCGGTGTCATGAGTGTCAAGTGTCATTTAATTCATAATATAATATATAAATATATTTATATATTATATTATGAGTAATTTTGGGAAATCAAAAACGCTTAATGACACTTGACACTCATGACACTCATGACACATTACCCTGATGACAAATGATACAAATGACAACCAGGGCGTGTCTTTTGATGGTCTGCGAATGTGTCTTCGGGATATGCAGAATGGCCTGTGGAATGGTCTGCGCTTAAAGTATCTTCTTCCCCTCCTGAGTTAGGAGGGGTAGGGGTGGTCTGAACAAGGGAATGTACGGCGCCTCTTCAGACCACCCCGCCCTGACGGGCTCCCCTCCTAACTCAGGAGGGGAAGAAGTTACCTCAATCCTCGGAGTAAAGGACGCCAGTTTAGTGAGTAAAGTATGCCTGGAATAGGAGTAAAGGATAGGGGGTTATATAGATAAAGTCCTATCCTTTATAAGGTTAGGAGGCATTACTAACTGAGTAAAGTGGCATTACTAACGAAGTAAAGTGGCATTACTAACTGAGTAATCAGGCATTACTAACAGGGCAAAAAGTGGTATGACGGCCGTGGTATCAGCGCACCTCAAAAGGGTCTCAATATTATCCGCCAGAATGGTACGGTAAAGAAGATACTCGTCAAGTAGAGACCCCAAAAATTAACTCACAGAGGGTCGACCTCTGTGAGTTTTTTGACCATATATTTCTTGATTCTTTATCGGATGGCGTAGAGATAGCCGAGAAGGGCCATCTTGCCGCGCATGGTCTCACGGGGGGTGAACTCACCGTTGACCCAGAAGTAGCGCTGGTTGAAGAACGACTCCTGACGGGGCCAGGTGGTCGACTGGACACCGTTCTCGACCTTCCACTCGGGGTGGCAGTACTTCAGGAAGACGCGCGCATCACCGCCATTATGCCCCGGCGACCAGGTCTCGGTGCCGTTGAAGGGTGTCTGTCCGGGATGAGACTCGGGGGCTCCGTCGTTACGGCCCGTGGTATAGCAGTCTGTGATGTGACGCTCGCCCAGACCCGTCATCTCGACGATATTGCCAGGGTTGCGTCCCAGGCTCCAACTGGCCTCGGTGAGCATCACGTGCTCCAACTGCCTCTTACGGTTCTTGTCAGCGATATAGTGAGCCAGCATCACGAGTTGGAGGTTCTGCGACACCTGCCAGCGGCTGTCGTTGGCACTGCGGCGCGAGGGGCGCTTGTCCATGTTAGAGATGTTGTATGCCTCTGCCTGGGCGTTGACGCTCGACTTGAGGTTGGCATAGAGATCGGCATAGTGGCGGGGCTGGGGGCAGGTGAGATAGGCCGCTGCTGCCCAGATCTGACAGGCGGGCACGATGTTCTGGTTCTCTGCGTGCATAACGCCCACGCCGAAGAAGCCATGGTCGCGCTTTCTGAAGATGGGCGACTGGGCATCCTTGATCAGGCTCTCTTCAGCGAAAATCTTCTCCCACTGGGTGTTGCCCGTGAGGTTATAGAGAAAGGCTGCAGCCATCTGACGGAAGTCGCGGCCTCGCATCTGCATGGAGCCGATATCCTGCAGGTCGTCGAGTTGGGTCCACTCCTGCTTCTCGGCATAACGGAAGGCCTTGATGGCCTCGGCAGTATAGTAGCGCTTCAGTGAGTCGGCGGTGCTGTCGATCTTCCACTTGCTGTTCTGCATGAGTCTGAAGGCTTCTGCAGTGATGGCGCAGTTGGCGGCATTGGCCCAGGCTGCCATTGTGGTACAGCCCGCCTGATACATCACCGTCCAGTTGAGGTCGGGATTGGTGACACCCTGCGAGTAGCCCTCACCGTCGCGGATGGAGAGGAAGAAGTCCACCTCGTTGCGGGCCTCGTCGATGATGTCGGGGATGCCGTTGCCGCTCTCACGGATGCCGAGGTTGTCGTCGCTGAGCCTGCCTCCGGAGAGGATATAGGGCAGCAGCATGTCGTAGATATTGCTGACGTGGGCGAGATGACGGTCCCAGTCGAAGGCGTCGGAGTGACCACCCTTCACCTCGGTGTTCACGGGGTTGCCAGGCAGACGGTGCTGCCAGAAGCGGGAAGCCATCACGGGTTTGAAGTGGGGCTCGTCCCACACGTCGGTATGCAGGTCGCGCCACTCCTGCATGAAGGGGTGGAAGTCAGTCTTATAGACAGTGAAGCCCTTGGGGTCGGTCTCTGGGATGAACTGCGGCTGACGGGGTACGGGCCACACATGTTCCGGGTCCTTGGGCTCGCCAAGACGCATGTAGTAGTAGCCGCGCACGGAATAGCGGAAGGGCTGGTAGTAGACGTCGACGGCAATGTCGAAGTCCATCGAGCAGCCTACATCCTCGACCACGAGACGATAGCGCCCTGGGGTGGTGCCTTGGAAATCGATGTTCCACACATCCGTACCCACGAGGTTCTTCTTACCTGCCTCCTGATCGGCATCAGCAGCGTGCTTCCAGAACTTCACCACGCCTGCGTTTTGCTTTTTCTTCGTGTTTACATTATAGAGATAGACCTTACGCCCCAGCCACGACGAGTAGTCGCGCTGTCCACCGTCTCCCAGCCACTGGTAGAGGTCTGCCGCGTGGCTCTGTTCTGTGGGCGTGTAGCCGATGATGTTCACGTGGACAGCCTCAGACTGGGTGTTCCAGATGTCGTATGTCACGCTGACAGACATTTGTTTTTCCCCTCCTGAGTAGGAGGGGGCAGGGGTGGTCTGATCCGCCCCAATGCCCTCCGGTATGGTCACGGTATATGTGCATCCTTGCTTCATCGCCTGCGGCAACTGCAGGAAGAGCCAGTGGTCGCATTCGCTGGTGAGGGTATGGTCGGTATTCATCGGCTTCGACTTCCGCCAGACGTTCAGGGGCTGGGTCGTCGCGAAGGTCTTGTCGTCAGCGGAACTGATCTGCCAGAGTGCAGCCTTCTGTGCCTCCGCCGTCTTCAGGCGTTCGCCAAAGACCACCAGCGTGTCGTCGCCCTCGGAGAAGGAGTGGCCGAGATAGGCGCTGGGGCCAGTGCCGCTGTCACGGTAGTGTACCTCGCCGTCGCGGAAGTGTACCATGAGATATTGTTTGTCGACGACGCGAAGCCCTAAGACCTTGGTGGCTTTGGCAGGAATGGAAGTGAACACGAGCAGTGCTGAAAGCACGATGGCAAGTCTGTTTGTATTCATACAATTGTTGTTGCTTTGGTAGTTTTGGGCACAAAGGTAACAAAATTTTTAGATATCGGAGCATAATAATTTAGTTTTTTGGAGGTTTCTTTTGTTCTTTTGTATAAAAAGTGGTATCTTTGCACCAACTTATAACTAATTAAACCCATCAAAGATGAAAAAGTTCATGTCTATCGTGGCCGTCGTTGTGGCCATTTTCGTATCATTGCCCGCTCTGGCTCAGAATGGCAAAGTGAATAACTTCCGCATCAAGCGCGGTACCAACATCAGCCATTGGCTCTCGCAGTCGGAGCAGCGTGGTGAGGCCCGCAGGCTTCATATCCAGGAGGACGACTTCGAGCGTCTGGAGGAGTTGGGTTTCGACTTCGTGCGCATTCCCATCGACGAGGTGCAGTTCTGGGATGAGCAGGGCAACCAGTTGCCTGAGGCCTGGGGACTGCTGAACAATGCTCTCGACTGGAGCCGTAAGCACAACCTGCGCGCTATTGTCGACCTGCACATCATCCGTTCGCACTATTTCAACGCCGTCAACGAGGCAGGCCAGTCTGCCAACACGCTGTTCACATCAGAGAAATCGCAGGAGGGACTGTTGAACCTCTGGCGCCAACTCTCCAAGTTCCTGAAAGACCGCAGCACAGACTGGGTGGCCTATGAGTTTATGAACGAGCCCGTGGCAGATGAGCATGAGCAGTGGAATCAGTTGGTGGCGAAGGTACACAAGGCCCTGCGCCAACTGGAGCCCCAGCGTACGCTCGTCATTGGTTCGAACCGCTGGCAGGGTCACGAGACGATGAAATATCTGAAAGTGCCCGAGGGCGACAAGAACATCATCCTCTCGTTCCACTATTACAACCCGATGCTCCTGACGCACTACGGTGCCTGGTGGTCGCCACTGTGTGCTGCCTACAAGGGTAAGGTGCACTATCCCGGTGTGCTCGTGTCGAAGGAGGATTACGACGCTGCGCCAGAGGCCATCAAGGCTGAACTGAAGCCCTATACGGAGCAGGTGTGGGACATCAACACCATCCGTGAGCAGTTCAAGGATGCCATTGAGGCTGCGAAGAAATACGACCTGCAACTGTTCTGCGGCGAGTGGGGTGTCTATGAGCCCGTAGACCGCGAACTGGCCTACAACTGGTATCGTGATATGCTGACGGTGTTCGACGAGTTCAACATCGCCTGGACCACCTGGTGCTACGACGCCGACTTCGGCTTCTGGGATCAGCAGCGCCACACCTATAAGGATCGTCCGCTGGTGGAACTCCTGATGTCAGGAAAGAAACTGGGAGAGTAGTTGTTTTATAGTTTACAGTTTACGGTTTACAGTTTACAGTTGATAACCTTGCAAGCCATTCTTGCTGCCTATAGAAGTAATCATCTGTAAACTGTAAACCGTAAACTGTAAACAAAAACATCAGGCTTTGGCGACCCGGTAGCCATAAACGGTGACTACGAGGAAGCACACGAAAGGCAGGATGAACGAGAAGTTCGTCATACCTGCGTCGATGAACATTGCCTGTAACGGGGGCAGAACGGAACCGCCTAAGATGGCCATGATCAGTCCTGCAGCACCGAATTTCGCATCGTCGCCCAAACCATCAAGGGCAATGCCGTAGATGGTGGGGAACATCAGCGACATACACCCACTGACACAGACGAGACAGTAGACACCCGTGCGGTCGTGCGATAGGATGACTCCCGTAGTGAACACCATCGCCAGGATACCGAAGATGGTCAGCAGACGGGCTGGCGAGATCCAGCGCATCAGCCACGTGGCGATGAAGCGTGAACAGATGAAAAACAGCATTGCATAGATGTTGAAACGCTGTGACAACACCTCCGCAGCCTGTTCCTCCATACCCTCGGCCATGAATACGCGCGTACCATATTGTATAATAAATGTCCAGCACATGATCTGCGCTCCCACATAGAAGAACTGTGCCACCACCCCCTCACGATAACGCTTCAGGGTGACCAGTCGGCGCAGGGTGGTCATGAGGTGGATGTCGTGGCTCTGGTCTGCGTTCTTCGGCATCTTCGTGAAGAGGATGATGAGGAACATCACCACGATTACGGCACCAATGGCGAGATAGGGGGAGATGAGCACGTCGAGGTCGGCATTCTTCACCGCCTCGAAGTCGGCGTCACTCAACAAGGCGCGTTCGTCGCTGCTCAGGGGGTTGAGTTTCGCCTGGATGTAGTTCATTGCCACGAACATGCCGATGATTGAGCCACAGGGGTTGAAACACTGTGCGAGGTTCAGTCGCCGTGTGGCCGTCTCGGGCTCGCCCATCGAGAGGATATAGGGATTGCAAGAGGTCTCGAGGAACGACAGGCCACAGGTCATGATGAAATAGGCAATGAGGAAACAGCCATAGACGCCAATGGCCTTCGAGGGGAAGAACAGCAGGGCGCCTGTGGCATAGAGTCCGAGACCCATGAGCACACCTGCCTTGTAACTGTACTTACGGATGAACAGGGCGGCAGGGAAGGCCATTGCGAAATAGCCGCCGTAGAAGGCCACCTGTACGAGGGAACCGTCAGTGACACTCATACGGAAGATCTTCGAGAAGGCTTTCACCATCGGGTTCGTCACGTCGTTGGCAAAGCCCCACAGGGCAAAGCAGAACGTTACCAGGATAAACGGGACCAAGTATTTTTTCATTCTTTCTTTTTTTCTTTCAACACGAATTACCATTAATTGTCCATTAATTATCCATCAATTGATCAATTCATGAATAATTCGTGTTTAATTTGTGGCAATTCGTGTTCAAAAATAAACCTTTTTGTTTTACTTCTATTTACGTATTCTTCCAGCGGACGAACATCTGGTCGCCGATGATCTTCTGTACCTCATCGACAAGCGACTCGTCGAGGGGATCGTTCACGTAAGCGATATTCTTCAGGACGTTAGCGGGATTGGCACTGCTGAAGAGGGTGGTGGCAATGCGGGGGTTCATGCTCGTAGAGAACTGCATGGCCAGTTTTTCAATCTCGTAGCCTCTCTCCTGACAATAGACAGCCGCCTGGTGACAAGCATCCTTCAGGTCCTTCGAGGCCGGATGCCAGGCTGGGGCTCCACGCTGGGAGAGCAGTCCCATCGACAACGGCGAGGCATTGACCACACCTACACCATGCATCTCGAAGAAGCCCAGATAGTCGGCCAGCAGCGTGTCGTTCAGACAATAGTGGCAGAAGCAGAGCACGCTCTCCACCACACCGTCGTCACAGTGTTCAATGACCCACTTGAGGTTCTCGGGCTGAAGGTCTGTGATACCCACATGGCGTACGACACCCTCCCGTTTCAGTTGCACGAGCACGGGTAGCGTCTCGTCGACCACCTTCTGAAGCCCACCTTCCATCCGCGACTGGAACTCAATGTCGTGGACATTGATCAAGTCGATATAGTCCACATGCAGGCGCTCCATACTTTCATAGACACTCTCCAGTGTCCGTTTGGCACTATAGTCCCAGAGGTTCACACCGTTCTTGCCATAGCGGCCCACTTTCGTGGAGAGGTAATACTTGTCGCGGGGAATCTCCTGGAGCGCCTTTCCCAGTACCGTCTCCGCTTTCGTATGTCCATAATAGGGCGACACGTCGATGAAGTTGATACCATTGTCAACAGCCGTATGCACGGCACGGATGCCTTCCTCCTCACGGATGCTGTGGAATACCCCTCCTAATGACGAAGCGCCAAAGGAGAGGTTCGATACCCGCATCCCTGTCTTTCCAATCTCGTTGTAAATCATTGCAATAATATTTAGTTAGATTAATTCTTGATCATTAAAACTCGATCTCTTGAATCTTCTCGTCACCAGGCTTGAAGAGCAGACCCCTGCACTTTGGGGCATCAACCTTGTAAGCCTTCATCTCGACAGCACTCCAGTCGATCTGGTCCGTACGCTGTGCGAGGGGGGCATGGGCAATCAGCGAACCGTCACGAACGAGGATAATGGCAGGAATCTTGCCAGCCTCGATGGTCTGGTATCCACCCTCGTACACCTTCCCATTCTGATAGTCTATCCATTTACCTTTCGGCAGATACACCATCCGCTCCGTACCGCTTTCCAGCAACGGTGCCACGAGCATCTGAGAGCCGAACATATACTCATCCTCCACAAGCCAGGCACCCGGATCGTCAGGGAACTCCACGAGCAGCGCCCGCACCATGGGCAGACCACGCTCCGAACAGTCCTTGGCCTGGGCATAGACATACGGCATCAGTCTGTACTTCATCTCCGCACACTCACGGAAAGCCTCCGTAAAGGACTCCGAGATGAGCCAGGGCTCCGTGGGAGGTGCACCGTGGGCTCTGGTATGACTGCTCAGGAATCCGAAGGGCAGCCAACGACGGTAGATATCCTCTGGCGAGGCCGTCACAAAACCACCCATATCGTGGCTCCAGAAGGAGAATCCGCTCAAGCCGAAACTCAGACCACCACGCAGGTCGCCCAGCATACCGATATTGTTCGTGGCAGCGTCGCCACCCCAGTGCAGGGCGTAGCGCTGCGAGCCAGCCCAGGCCGAGCGCGCCCAGATGATTCCCTCGCCAGGATATTGCCGTTCCACAGCCTCCCAGAGGGCTTTGTTATAGCGCAGCGGATAGAGGTTGTGCTCATAGAGCCCGCCCTTGCCACTGTGGTAGAAACCGTTATAGGGTGCTGCCTCGCCGAAGTCGCACTTGATGGTCGAGACACCCTGCTTCAGCAGACCAGTAATCTTCTCCTGATACCAACTGACGGTCTCGGGGTTCGAGAAGTCGAGCACGGCATCCTCATAAGGCATACCACCCGTGGCGTTCACCACATGCAGACCTTTCTCGATAATCTCAGGGAAGAAACGGTTCTTCGGGGTGAAGTACGGCAACTGCCACAGGCAGGTGTGGAAACCGTCCTTTGAGAGTTGCTTCAGCATGCCGACAGGATCCTTGAAACGGTCCTTGGCAAACTGGTAGTCGCACTGCCAGTCCACGCCGAACCAGCCTGTATCAAAGTGGATTACGTCTGAAGGAATCTTGTGTGCCCTTAATTGCCTGGCAATCTCCAGACCTTCCTCTTGTGAGAAATAGGTGATACGGCTCATCCACGTGCCGAAACTCCAGAGAGGCAGCATCGGACTCTTGCCAGTGATATTGGTATATTCGTTGAGAATGTCCTTCGGCTCTCCGAAGAAGATGAAGAAATCCATCTGCTCGTCAGCCATGAACAGATGGTCTGCGCCGATATACGAGGCTCCGAAGTCGCAGGTGACAGGAGCCGAGGTGTGCATGAAAATGCCATAGCCACGGTTCGAGAAGAAGAACGGCACAGGCTTATACTGTCCGTCGCTTTCCGGCCCCTGGGGGTCTGTCACGCTGAGGTGGACTTTCTGCCCTACTTTATTTAAAGAGGTAAAGGATTCTCCGCAGCCGTAGATTCTTTCACCAGGAGCCAGCGTAAACACGGGGTTGATGCTGCGGGAATTGTCCGAGCCCCGCTTGATGAACGAGAAGGGCAGTAGTTTGATCTGCGACGAGTCGTTGTCGATGATATGGCGCGTCTGCGTCAGGATCTTTCCCTTTGCGTCCTTCACCACCAAGCGGAAGGGATACTTCTGGATTTCTATCTGTCCATAGGCACTGTTATAAGAGATTGCCTGATTCGTTTCTGTGCGCAGCCATTCCCCTCCTGAGTTAGGAGGGGTGCCCGTATGGGCGGGGTGGTCTGAAGAAACGCCAGAGATTCCCTTGTTCAGACCACCCCTAACCCCTCCTGACTCAGGAGGGGAAAGCAGCGACTTAAAGGCGTCGCAGAACATCGGATCGTCCAAATCCGTAGATTTCGGCTCTACTGGCGTCGTGAGCATTCTGACTCTCGCCGTCCTGGGACTCACCCACTCAATCTTGATTTTCAGTGCAGGGTCATTCTCGTATGCGGCATCAGGGAAGTCCAGCATCTGCATCCTCACGGGCCAGTAGCCATTGAGGTTGAATGCCTGGCGGGGACTCATCCTATAGCGTTTCCACAGCACCTGTCCCTCGCCCTTCGCAGCATCGAAACTCACCAGGGAATCTGCCAGGAAATACGTGTTCGACAGGTCACTGAAGTCCGTCGACATGTCCTTTTGCATACACTGCAGATACTGTATACCTGCATTCGTCTGAATCTGTGCCGCAGCGCTCAATGAGCCACAAATAACACAGACTGCACATAAAAATTTTTTCATCTTCTCGTTTGGTTTTAAGTTCTGCCTGCAAAGGTACTACATTTATTTTAATCTCATACATATTTGTTGCGGTTAATTTTGGTTAAAGGCGCAAAACCGTATAGGCGATCTGCTGGGTCAGCAGTCCAACTACGAGCGCTGGGTGAATGCCACAGGCCGTAGCGATACCCAGTACAACAGCGTCAACTCCTATGCCATGCTCCACGTGCGCTACCGCCTCAACATATTCGGCGGCAAGATCGATACTGAGGGTCGCTACGACAAGAAATGGGGTAGTCGCGACAACAACCGCGGTCGTGGCTGGAGAAGATAACAACAAATTAAATAACCAATTTATTTGGATATTTGTATATTTATTCGTACCTTTGCCAAATCAAAATGGTTAAAGGTATGATACAAAAACTTTTTGGATTCGATTCTGCTACGATGACCTTGCGCAAGGAGGTAATCGGTGGCATTACCACATTTCTGACAATGGCCTACATCTTGGCCGTGAATCCCAGTATCCTTTCTTCCACAGGCATGGATGCGGGAGCCGTGTTTACTACAAGTTGTATCTCTGCCATTGTGGGTACACTGGTGATGGCGCTCTATGCCAAATTGCCGTTTGCCCTGGCTCCTGGCATGGGACTCAATGCTTTCTTCGCCTACACCGTGGTGCTGACCATGGGATACAGTTGGCAGTTTGCGCTGACGGCGGTTCTGATAGAGGGCTTGATCTTCATCCTGCTCACCGTCACGGGTCTGCGCCAGCATATCGTGAATGCCATTCCGCTGGTGATGCGACGGGCTATAAGTCCAGGTATCGGACTGTTCATTGCTTTCGTCGGCCTGAAGAGTGCGGGCATTGTCGTGTCGTCGGAATCGACCTTCCTCACACTCGGCAACATGCACGACTCAGCCGTGCTATTGGGCATTTTCGGCATTCTGCTCACCGCAGCGCTGCTCGTCAGAGGGATTACTGGTGCGCTGCTTCTCGGCATCCTGATTACCACCATCGTGGGCATTCCGCTAGGTGTCACCAACTATTCTGGCATCCTCTCTGCTCCACCGTCGATAGCACCCATTTGCTGGCAGTTCGAGTGGCATAACATATTGACAGTCGACATGGTGGTAGTGGTTCTCACCTTCCTGTTTATTGATATGTTCGACACCATAGGCACACTGATTGGTGTGTCGAACCGTGCGGGCATGGTGGATGATGATGGCAACGTGAAGAACCTCAACCAGGCGTTCATGGCTGATGCCATCGGAACTACTGTGGGTGCCATACTTGGCACATCGACCGTTACCACCTATGTGGAGAGTGCTTCGGGCGTGAATGCGGGTGGTCGCAGTGGACTCACCAGTTTTACGACAGCCATGTGCTTTGCCGTAGCGCTGCTCTTCGCCCCGCTGTTCCTGGCTATTCCGGGACAGGCCACTGCAGCGGCTCTGATACTGGTAGGCGTGATGATGATGCACGATATACGTAAGGTGGATTTCTCCGACTACGTGACGGGCATCCCCTGCTTCATCTGTATCGTGATGATGCCGTTAACTTACAGCATCTCAGACGGTATTCTGATGGGTGTGATTTCGTATGTACTGATTCACCTGCTGTCTGGTACGTTGAAAGACAAGGATGCGCGTAACAACATGAACTGGGCCACCATCCTGTTGGCAGTACTCTTCATTTGCCGATACGCGTTCCTCTGATACAGGAATAGTCTATTTACGGATACAATAATCCCCGCCAGGATTTCTTGGCGGGGATTATTGTTGATTAGAACTCAATCACATCGGGTAGGAGTGTGGGTGACTTGGCGGTGATGGAGCCTTTGCCTGTGACAACCACCATACACTTGCCGAAGAAGGCCTTGCGCTGGGGCGACTTGAAATTCTCCATCGAGGTCTGACAGCCGTTGTCGGTGCCGATGATATGGCCCGTTCCCTCGCTGATAAAGACAATCTGGTCTTCAGCCCAGGGACAGAGGTTACCATCCTTATCGACCACCTCGGCGGTAATGAAGGTGGTGTTCTTGCCCTGATAGTCCTTCGAGAGTCGGATCTTCGCTGGCGCACCTGCGGTCTTGATGACCTGTTCGCCCACGACCTTGCCGTCCTTGCGGGCCACTACCTTCACCTCTCCGGGATCGAAGATGACACGCCAGCCTACATGATACTCTGTGTTCAGTGGTACGGTCTCGTTATGCATGGCATAGCGGCCTTCGGTCTTTTCGCCCGTCTTGCGGCGCACACCCTTTGACTCGCCGTTGACGAAGAGTTCCACCTCATCGGCATTGTTATAGTAGCACCACATGTCTATCTCGTCGCCAGGAACCCAGTTCCAGTGGGGGAAGAGGTGGAGCACAGGTTTCTGGGTCCACTCACTCTGATACATATAGTAGGAGTCCTTGGGGAAGCCTGCGAGGTCGATGACGCCGAAATAGGAACTGCGGGCTGGGAAGCCGTAGGGTGTGGGCTCGCCAATGTAGTCAAAGCCTGTCCAGATGTACTGTCCGCCCACGAAGGGGGTATGCTTCACCACGTCCCACGTCTCTTCGTGGGTGGAACTCCAGGAGGCGTGCATATTGTCGTAGGCAGAACACATAAAGGACGGGTCGGTATAGGGTAGCCACCACTCCTTGGGAGCCCAGGTGATGGAGTCGGAGGGCATCTTATAGTAGCCTCGCGTCTGCAGGGCCGACACACTCTCTGAGAAGATAAAGGGCTTGCCAGGGAATTTCTGTGGCACATCCTTCACCCACTGGTGGTGATAGTTGAAGCCGATGATGTCGAT
>ONPM01000003.1 GCA_900319715.1 uncultured Prevotella sp. | reverse complement strand
ACGTTCGTGCCTACGGTGAAGGTGGGCAAGGTGCTGCACGAGGGCGACAGCATCCAGTACATGGAGATGAACAACGTGTACGTGTATCCCCAACTGACCTTCAAGAACAAGCGCCAGGCGGAGTCGTATATGCGTCTGGTGAAGAACGTGAAGAAGGTGCTTCCGATGGCGAAGGAGGCCCGACAGATGCTCATCGAGACCACGGAGTATCTGGAGACGCTGCCTGACGACAAGGCGAAGGAAGAGCATATCAAGCGCGTGGAGGACGACATCTTCCGCACCTACAAGCCGAAGATGAAGAAACTGACCTACTCACAGGGCAAACTGCTCATCAAACTGATAGACCGCGAGTGCCACTCCACGGGCTACGACATGATCAAGGCCTTCATGGGGCCTATCCGTGCAGGCTTCTGGCAGGTGTTCGCCTGGGGCTTCGGCGCCTCGCTGAAGAAGGAGTACGACGCCAAGGGCGTGGACCGCCTCACGGAGCGCGTCGTGCTGATGGTGGAGGCTGGGCAGATTTAACTTGATAGAGGTATTATGAGAAGAGTTCTTTTGATGACCATCCTGGCACTGTGCTGGGGCGAGTGTTCACTGGCTGGCAACGTCAGCAAATATGATGCTGGCGGAGTTCCGGACATTCATCCGAAGGGGTGGCTGCTGACGTTGATGCAAAGGCAGCACGACGGACTGACGGGGCACCCTGAGGCTCTCTCGTATCCATACAACTCGTGTCTGTGGGCGGGAGAGATATCACGCCCAGACGAGAGTTATGGCGACAACTGGTGGCGCTATGAGCAGACGGCATATTATACCGACGGCCTGCTGCGGCTGGGCTATGAGCTGAACGCTGGCGAGATGGTGGATAAGGCTATGGAGGGCATAGAATATACACTGGCGAATGCTACTGATGCCGGCGTGCTGGGAAACAGTTCGCTGGTGGGCATCACATGGCCTATGTCAGTGTTCTTCCGTGTGCTGCAGGCGAAATATGAGCACGACGGCGATCCGCGCATCCCGGCGGCCTTGGAGCGTCACTACCTGAACTTCACAGAAGAGGACCTGGCTGGAGGCATTGTGGGCGGACGGAATATCATGTCGCTCGAAGGTATCTTGTGGACGTATGGCAAGACGGGCAACGAGAAACTGCTGAAACTGGCTGAGGACGCATGGGCTATACAGGATCGATTTGCGGTCGACGAGACGGCCATCACCAGTAGCGAACCGTTCTATATGCACAGTGTGACCTTCTGCGAGATGCTGAAACTGCCGCTGCTGCTGTATGCCTATACGGGAAAGACCAGATACCTGGACCTCGCCATGACGGCGGTAAGGAAGATGGAGCAGGAGTCGATGCTCCCCGACGGGGTGCCGTCGAGTGCGGAGTTCCTCCTGGGAACGGATGTGCATCATAGCCACGAGACCTGCGACGTGGTGGACTTGACATGGACTTTGCATCACTACCTGGCCGTGACGGGCGAGGCAGAATGGGCAGACAAGATAGAGACGGCGGTGTATAACGCGGGACTGGGGGCCATCACCAAGGACTTCCGTTCGCTGCAGTATTTCTCGTCGCTCAACCAGTTTATCGCTACGGGATCATCCAACCATAACATCTATAAACACGGCTCCACGTGGATGGCCTATCGTCCTACACACGAGACGGAATGCTGCGCCGGCAACGTCAACCGCATGCTGCCGAATATGGTGAGCCGCATGTGGATGAAAGACAGCGATGGCGGGGCTGTGGCCACCATCTACGGGCCCAGTGAGGCTGCCTTCACCACGGCACAGGGCGACCTGACCATCTCCTGTGCTACGGAATATCCCTTCGGCGAGGTGCTGACATTCAGCGTCAGCGGACAAGAAGGGGCATCGATACCGCTGACACTGCGCATCCCGACATGGTGCCACAATGCCACGGCGAGCATCAACGGCGCAACTGCAGGCGTGGAACTGCAGGCAGGAACCTTCGCGCGACTGCCCGAAAAGGTGAAGAATGGCGATGTCATCACACTGACACTGCCGATGACCGTCGAGAAGAAGAATCTTGAAGGACAAGGCATATACTTCCAGCGCGGTCCGCTGCTCTTTGCCTATGCCATACCGCAGAAGATGGAGGAAGATACGGAGGTGTATGAGAATATGCACGGCAAGGAACCAGAGAACCCAGACTTCAAGTGCTGGAACATCACACCGACGGGCGACTTCAACTATGCCTACGACGATGACGGTCATCCGGTGGCAGTAAATTATCCTGCCATCGAAGAGATAAACGGAACCATACCTTTCGATCTACTTTATACAACAGTTAAACTGCGTGTTCCCGTAAAGCAGATAAAATGGGACCTGGTAGACAACCGTTATACGCCGCATCTGCCAGAACAGGGACATCTGACACTGTTGGACAATGAGCGGACATACATAGAACTGGTGCCATACGGCTGTACGGAACTGCGACTGACGGTATTCCCTGACACAAAGGCTCAGCCATCAGAGCAACCCGTACCCGACTATACCCGTCCGGCTGATGCGCCTGAATGCGTGCAGGTCGAAGACGACCGCTATTGCGCCTACTTCGAGTTGCCCCGCTTCTGCTGGGACGAGCCCGTCTGGTGCAAGGTGCACAAGGCTGGAGATGACGTGAACCTGCATAGCAACAAGGATGGAGACCAGTGCGTGATGGTGGGCACCACCGCCAACGGTCGTAAGATATGGAAATGGACCGGACCAGCCGTCACGGAGGAGGCACCAAAGGAAATCATCTTTACCAACCACGACCTGCTGACGCCGATCATGTCATTTGCCAATGGCGGCTACTATCACTATGACCGCCTGACGTATAAGGCCGGACAGACGTCACCGGCAGGCGTGAAGATGCTCAAGGCTGACGATGACGATGCTGTCGGCTATTACTACGACCTGCAGGGCCGCCGCTATTCACGGAAACCGACATCAAAAGGCGTGATTATCAATCGCGGCAAGAAGGTGGTATCCATTGGGTCATATTAGCCGCATAGCCGTGGGGGAAGATAGCCACACAACGAAATTTTCGTGTTTTATCTGCCACCCTGCCACCAATCACTGGGAAAGCCTTTAAACAAAGTGCATCCAAGGTGGTGGCAGATAGGTGGCAGGTGGCAGCAAAAACGGGGTTTTGAGATATTTCAAGGGGAATTTAACATTATTTTACCATATTTTCGGCCATTTTTCCCAATATCTGCCGATTGAAGCGAACGATTGTTTCCGATGTAGGTTTACACTGTTTTCTCTTAGAGAATACATTGTTTTCCCTGAGGGAAAACATCGTTTTCTCTCAGGGAAAAGACAGAAAACGATAGGTTCTAACACCGTTTAAGTACCCTTTGCTGCCACCTGCCACCCATCTGCCACACCCTAAAACACCTTTAAACACTGGTATTTCAAGAGGCTGGTGGCAGGTGGCAGATAAAAACACAGAAAACGTGCACGTAATGTAACAATGTAACAACGGGACGGTTCTTGGGTTCACTTCGCCGTACGTCCAATGGACAATCGTAGAAAGACGATGTTTCTAAAGGAGTGACAGCAATAGAATCACTTGTTATTTACTCTGACCAGAGGACTTGGATGAGAGTCTGTCCGACAGCCTGGAGGGTGTTGCGGTCGATATGGGCCATGTCGTCGTTGACGGTGTGCCAGGTGGGACCGAAGGAACTCTGGGGACAGTCGGGGTAGTAAGGGATGATGTCGATGCAGGGGATCTTCGCCACACGGTTGACGGGCAGATGGTCGTCTGTGATACCTACTCCCTCTCGCGACGGGAAGAAACTGCCAAAGCCAACGACCTGAGAAGCACGCCACACCTTGTCGACGATGCTGCGGGCATAATGAAGGGACTGCTGTTCCTGATAGAACTGCGCTCCCTGGCCTCCCACCATGTCGAGGAGGATGCCGTAACGGGCCGTGTAACCATCGACGTGGGGATTGGCAGCCCAGTATTGGGCGCCAAGGGCCCAGGTGTCACCATCAGAGGGAGTGTCGTCCCATTGGGGCGTGCCCCAGTCTTCGGCATCGAAGCAGATGAAGTCGACACCGAGGGTTAACGGGGGTGCGGGGGTGCGGAGGTGCGGAGGTGCGAGGATAGAATCAGAGGCTGAAGTGGCACGAGATGTATCTGCCGCAGAGGTATCCTCGTGCCCCCGTGCCCCCGCACCTCCGTACTCCCGAAGCAAACGGGCGAGTTCGAGCATGACGGCAACGCCTGAGGCACCGTCGTTGGCAGCAAGGACGGGTTTGCGATGATTCGCCTCATCAGGGTCGTTGTCGGCCCAGGGACGGCTGTCCCAGTGGGCACAGATGAGGATGCGGTCAGTGAGTTCTGGACGATAACTGGCGATGATGTTCGTGGCACGGAGCATGGTGCCGTCGTAGCCTTTGAGCAGGGTCTGCTGGGGGGTGACACTCATGCCATAGGACTTGAACTTCTCCATGATCCATGTGCTACAGTCGTCGTGTGCCTGGCTGTTCATGGTGCGAGGGCCAAAGTCGCACTGGGCCTCGCAGAAGGCGTAGGCACTGTCTGCACAGAAGGCAGGGCCTACGGGCTGGGCAGAGACGGTGTTGTCGCCCGTCGCTGTCTGCTTGCGGAGGCCGCAGGAGGATAATAAGAGGAGGGATATAAAGAGGTAAGAGGTGAGAGGTAAGAGGTGAGAGAATACTCTTGCCACGGATATCTTCCTCATCAATATATCGTTTATCTCAGTAAATATATCGTTTATCTCAGTAATCATCTATAAACTATAAACTTTAAACTATAAACAAAAAACTACCCCTTCTGCGCCTCAGCCATCACACGGAGGAAGTTGCCACCCCAGATCTTCTGGATATCCTCGTCGCTGTAACGCTTACGGAGCAGTTGGCGGGTGAAATGAATGAGTTCGGAACAGTCTGCCAGGCCTGGGACTCCCCCATCGCCATCGAAGTCGGTGCCCAGTCCCACATGGTCGATGCCCATCACCTGGATGGCATGCTCGAGGTGGGCGATGACGTCGACGATCGTCGCCTCACCGTCCTTGCGCAGGAAACCGTGATAGATGGTGGTCTGCGCCACGCCACCCTTGGCAGCGAGGGCCCGCATCTGGTCGTCGGTGAGGTTGCGCGGATGGTCGCAGAGGGCACGGGCAGAGGAGTGGCTGCACACGATGGGCTTCTTGCTGATGTCGAGGGCATCGTAGAAACTCTTCTCGCCCGCATGGCTCATGTCGACGAGGATGCCCAGACGATTCATCTCCCGGATGACCTGTTCGCCAAAGGCGCTGACACCTCCATGGGTGTTCTGTGTCTTCGAGGCAGAGTCGCAGATATCATTGTCGCCGTTATGGCAGAGGGTCATATAGACGATACCACGATCGGCGAAGTGCTGCAGGTTCTCGATCTTGCCGTCGAGGGCGATGCCGTTCTCGATGCCCAGCATGATCGACTTGCGGCCCTCGCGCTTGTTCTGCCAGAGGTCGGCAGGGGTACGTGCAATCCGCACATAGTCGCTGTTCTTCTTGGCGATGGCCTCTATCTGGTCGAAGATATTGTCGGCAAAGGCCTTGGGCTGTTCTGTGGGCTGGGGCAGGTAGGCCACCATGATGGTCGCATCGAGGCGCCCCTCCGTCATCTTGTGCAGATCGGTGAGGATACGCGGGTCGCGCTGGTCGAAGCGGACGCCCTGGGGAAAGAACATCGGGGTGTCGCAATGGGTGTCGAGGGTGAGGATACGGTCGTGCAACTGATGGGCCTCACGATAATCGCGGGCTTCCTTCACCAGCCACTGGAACAGGGGCAGGCCGCTCTCCATGCACTCCGGATGCCACTGAACGCCCAGTACAGACTTGAACTCGCTGCTCTCCATGGCCTCGATGACGCCATCAGATGCTGTGGCCACGACACGGAACTTTTCTCCAGGGTCGCTGACGGCCTGATGGTGGAAGGAGTTGACGAACATTGAACATTGACCATTGACCATTGAACATTGATCATTGACCATTGAACATTGCTGCGCCTCCGAGTATATGCGATATAAGGTAGAATCCTTTTCCACTGTGACAGAGTGGGTGGGCTCGGAGCGGTCGGCATCCTGCGAATGTTTGATGTCTCTTTCCTCATTCCTCTTTCCACTTTCCTCTTTCCTCTTTCCACGCACCTCCGAGAGATCCTGCGCCACCTTGCCTCCCAGAGCCATGGCGAGGGTCTGGATGCCACGGCAGATGCCCAGCATAGGAATCTGACGGTTATAGGCCAGACGGGTGATCAGGAGTTCTGCATTGTCACGCTCCTTGTTGATGCCATGCAGCAGGGGCGACGGCTCCTCGCCAGCCCAGAGGGGATTGAAATCGCCTCCGCCACTGAGGATCAGGCCGTCGATACGCTCCAAGGTGTTGATGATGACGTGACGGTCTGCCTCGGGGGGGATGATGACGGGCACGCCGCCAGCCGCCACAACGGAATCATAATAGCCACGTCCTAACTTACACGTCAGGTCTTCGTAATTGCCAGTGATGCCGATAACAGGAATTGGCGCTGCTTCCGGGAAGCGGGCATAGATGCCCTCCAACTGCCCTTGCAAGTCGAACTGTCGCGCCATATCAGTCCTCCACACTAATGGGTATCTCACGCTTCAGGCTCTGTTCGAGCGAGATGAGCGTCTCGGTAGCCACCACGCCATGGATGCTCTGCAACTTGCCGTTCAGCAGTTCCATGAGTTGTTCGTTGTCGCGGGCATAGAGTTTGACGAGCATCGTGTAAGGCCCTGTGGTGAAATGACACTCCACCACCTCGGGGATATGTTTCAGGCACTCCACCACGTCTTTGTACATCGAGCCCTTCTCGAGGTTGATGCCTACGTAGGTGCAGGTGCTATAGCCCAGGCTCTTGGGGTTGACATCGAAGCCGCTGCCCGTGATGACATCGGCATCGATGAGGTGTTGAACACGCTGGTGGATGGCAGCACGAGAGACATTACACTCGGCAGCCACATCCTTGAACGGGATACGGGCATTCTTCGACAGGATGCTCAGAATCCGCTTGTCTAAGAGATCGATTTTTTCCATTTTTTCCTCTTTTGGTTACATTTTGATAGCAAAAGTACGATAATTTACTGAACAATGCAACTTTTTTGAGGAAAAATTAAAAAAAGTGTGCCACTTTTGTGACACACTTACTTATTTCTTCACGATTTCGACCAATTCGACATCGAATATCAGTGTACTGAAGGGCTTGATCTGCCCCGAGTCGCGATCGCCGTAAGCGAGGTCGCTGGGGATGAACAGGCGCCACTTCGAACCCACAGGCATCATCGTCAGAGCCTCTGTCCAGCCCTTGATCACCTGCTGGGGGGTGAACTCCGCTGGTTCAGAACCATGACGGGAAGAAGCGTCGAACACAGTGCCGTCGATGAGACGACCCTCATAGTTCACCTTCACACGGTCAGTAGCCTGAGGCACCTCGCCCTCGCCCTTGACGAGCACCTGATACTGGAGGCCGCTGGGCAGGGTGACCACGCTGTCGCGCTTGGCGTTCTCCTCGAGGAACTTTCGGCCTGCCTCGCGGTTGGGACCATAGAGTTTCTCCTGCTTGGCAGCCATGTCGACCTCGTGCTTCTGGCGGAAGTAGGTCTCTGCGGCCTTCTGGGTGAAGTGGGTGGAATCGGCTGACAAGGCATCAGCAAAACCACGATAAAAGAGGTCGGCAGAGATGGAGTCGGGAGAGTCGGTAAAGTCGTTGGTCATGCCTGGCAGCATGCGGTCGCGCACCTGTCCGGCAATCTCCATACCAGCCACATAGGCCTTCAACTTCGGGTCTCCACCAGCCTTCACCACCTCCTGGAAACCACGGATGAAGTCGGCCATATAAGTGGTGTCGACCCCCTGCTGCTGAACCAGGAAGGGGATCAGCCCGTTGGTGACACTCATACCACCCGCATAACTGACGGAGTCGGAACTCGTGAGGAGTTGTACGGGCTGGACGACGGGAGCAGCAGGCTCCACGGCCTTCGTCTTCTTCTTGGCGGCATCAGCCGTATAGAAAGAAGCACCCGCCACGAGGGCGAGTGCGATAATCATCAGTTTCTTCATTTCTTCTTAGGATCTACTTCGAGCAACTCCAGTTTGAAGATCAGGGCTGAGAAAGGCTTGATGTCCTTACCCTGCTCACGCTCGCCATAAGCCAGTTCCTGGGGAATGTAAACCTCCCACTCAGAACCTGCAGGCATGTGGCAGAGGATCTCCGTCCAACCCTTGATGACGCTCTTCACGGGGAAGGTGGCAGCCTCGCCACGCTTGTAAGAACTGTCGAACACAGTGCCGTCGATCAGACGACCCTCGTAGTTCACCTTCACCACAGAGGTATCAGTGGGGATGGCACCATTGCCCTCCTTGATGACCTTGTACTGCACGCCGCTGGGGAGGGTCTTCACACCCTCCTTCTTGGCATTCTCAGCGAGGAACTTCTCACCAGCCTCCTTGTTCGGGCCATAGGTCTTCTCCATCTGCTTGGCCTTGATCTCACGCATCAGACGCTCTGCGACCACCTGGGCAGAGTCGACAGTCATCAGACCCTTCTTGCCAGTGGTACCACTCACGAAACCTGCCATGAAGTTCTTCATGGAGATGGTCTTGGTAGAGTCGTCACCAAACACCTGGTAATTGATACCCTTCATCATACGGTTAGCGATCTGCTGACCAATCTGGATACCTGCGAAGTAGGCAGCCTTCTTCTTGTTGTCGCCAGCGTTGGCACCCTCGTTGAGACCTTTGATGAACTCGGCCATGTAGGTGGTGTCCACATCAAGGTTATTGACGAGGTACTCCTTCAGACCCTGGGTCTGAGCCATACCGATTGCATAACTCATCGTGTCGATGTCACTCCTCAGGTTGGCCTTCGGAGTGCCGTTGCCACATGATGAAATCATGATGGCAGCAACTGCTGCAATAGCAGCGAATGTAATTTTCTTCATTTTCTTGATTATTTTATTTCGTTATTACGTTATTTCGTCATCAGACCACCTGGATCAGTTCGACATCGAAGACCAGTGCTGCGAAGGGAGGGATCTGCGCGCCTGCGCCACCCTCGCCGTAAGCCAGACGATAGGGGATGAAGAAGCGGTACTTAGCACCCTCCTGCATCAACTGCAGACCCTCCGTCCATCCAGCGATCACCTGCTGCAGGGGGAAGGTGGCAGGCTCACCACGCTGATAGGAACTGTCGAAGACGGTACCGTCGATGAGGGTTCCCTCGTAGTGGCACATCACCGTATCCTTCGCCGTTGGCTTCTTGCCGTTACCCTCCTTCAGCACCTGATACTGAAGGCCGCTGGGCAACGTAATGATGCCGTCTTTCTTGGCATTCTCTGCGAGATACTTCTCACCAGCCTCCTTATGCACCTTGCCCTTCTCGGCACGCTCGGCCTGGAGTTTCTGCTCCTGCTTCTGAAAATATTCCTGTACAATCACCTGAGCCTCACGGTGAGACACCTTCAACTCGTTGCCCTCAAGGACATCGTTGATGGCCTGAGCGAAGTCGTCGGCACTGATTCCCTGGGCACCCATCTGTGCCAACTGCTGGCCAATGCCAAGGCCCAAAGCATAACTTAACTTATCCATTCTTTCTATATTTAATAATGTGTACTCTCAAAAATCGGCTGCAAAGGTACAACATTTTTTAGATATAAGTACATAAGAACTATTTTTTTTTGTTTCTTTTGTGCTTTTGTCGAAAAAAAAGCGTAATTTTGCACTTGAATTGAAATGGCTAAAACAATAACAGTCAATCAGAAGATGAAAAAGATCGTTGTTTTGACAGGTGCAGGCATGTCGGTGGAGAGTGGTCTGAAGACCTTCCGCGATGCTGACGGACTGTGGGAGAACTATCCCGTATCGAAGGTGGCCACCCACGAAGGTTGGGAGGCAGACCCCACGTTGGTAACCAATTTCTATAACATGCTCCGCAAGAAGTGCTGGGGCGTGCAGCCTAACGAGGGTCACAAACTGGTGGCCAGGCTCGAAGAGAAATACGACGTGACGGTGGTGACACAGAATGTGGACAACCTGCACGAGATGGCGGGTTCGTCGAAGGTGATCCATCTGCATGGCGAACTGATGAAGGTCTGCTCGAGCCGCGACGTGGACGATCCGCGCTATCAGATTGAGTTGACGCCAGAGAACTGTGAGGTGGAGCCTGGCACAAAGGCTGGCGACGGCTCGCTGCTGCGCCCGTTCATCGTGTTCTTTGGCGAGGCGGTGCCTAATATCACCATCGCCGCAGAGAAGGTGCAGGAGGCAGACATCCTGATCATCATCGGCACCTCGCTGGTGGTCTACCCTGCCGCAGGACTGATGCACTACGCCAAACCTGATGCCCCCATCTATCTCATCGATCCCAACCCCATCCAAGCGGGAAGTCGTGTTACGCAGATTCAGAAAGGAGCCTCTGAGGGCATGAAGGAACTCTCGGAAATCCTGATGAAATAGTATTAATTAATATTGAATTAAAAAATGAAGAAAAATTTCCTTTTGAGCGCGCTCTTTGTATGCGCTATGTGTTTGGGTTTCACAGCCTGTGGTGATGATGATGATGTTGACAACGGTGGCAAAAAGCAGACAGCAGTCGACTCGCGCCTTTATGGCACCTGGCAGTTGGTTCAGATTACCACTCAGACTTATACTGACAAGACCTTTACCACTAAGACAGATGAAGCCCCAAAAGTAGAGAATGTGACCAACGGAATCAAGTTTACCCTGAACAGCGATGGCACAGCCTCTTACAGTGTCTATGATGAATCGAACAACACTTGGGATACTACCAAAGGTAAGTTTACCGTCGACGGTCAGTCCATCGAACTCTCCAATGATGAAGGCTGGTGGTTGGCTGGCAATCCCATCGCTAGTGGAATCTCCTATACTACGTTGACCAACAACGAGATGATTGACAGAAAGCAGTTAGTATCATCAACGACTGGCACGACGGTGGAAAACGGAACCGTTTACAAAGAGGTTATTACGAAGTACAAGAAGATCTGATGGCAGTTGACCCTGTCCAAGAAAGAAGCATCCCCGTCGCAGACTCATACTGCTGGCGGGGATGCTGCCTTTTTATACGCAAAGCGGTTAGCCAGTCAGTAAGCCTATGACTGGCGAGCCTTGTCGGAGCGGATCAGTTCGAGAAGTTTCTCGACGGCTTCCTCCTCAGGGATGTTCTTCTCGACGCACTCCTTGGCGCGGTAGAGCGAGATCTTACCTCGTCCTGCACCCACATAACCATAGTCTGCATCAGCCATCTCGCCAGGGCCATTGACGATACAGCCCATGATGCCGATCTTCAGTCCCACGAGATCCTTCGTGGCGGCCTTGATCTTCGCGATGGTCTCCTGCAGGTTATAGAGCGTACGTCCACAGCCTGGACAGGAGATATACTCCGTCTTGGTGAATTTGACGCGGGCAGCCTGGAGGATGGCATCAGACAAAGAAGTGAAGAGTGAAGAGTGAAGAGTGAATAATTTGCTACCGCTCTTCGGACAAATAACAAGTTTCGTGGCCTTCTTGTCGATGAGCAGTGCGCCCACTGCCATGGCAGCCTTCAACTGGAGTGACTCCCAGTCAGGGGCGTCGAGCGAGAGGGTGATGGTATCGTCCTTGATAGAGGCTTCAGCCTCAGCACGAAGGGTAGTACATTCAGGGATCATGTCTACGAGTTGGCGGGCCACAGGTATCTCGCACTCAGGCTCTTCGGAGAGCGAGACGCGGATGGTGTCGCCAATACCTTCCGTCAGCAGGGCGCCAATGCCTACTGCCGACTTGATACGTCCGTCTTCGCCCTCGCCTGCCTCTGTGACACCCAGATGCAGGGGATAGTGCATGTCCTCACGATCCATCGCCTTGACCAGCAGACGGACGGTGGTGACCATGACGACTGTGTTCGAGGCCTTGATGGAGATGACGACATCGTTGAACTGCTCGCGCTTGAAGATTCTCAGGAACTCCATACAACTCTCCACGATGCCCTCAGGAGTGTCACCATAGCGCGACATGATACGATCGGAGAGCGATCCGTGATTTACGCCAATGCGTACAGCGGTATGGTGTTCCTTGCAGATATTGATGAAAGGCACCAATTTGTCCTCGATCTTCTGCAGTTCTGCAGCATATTCCTCATCCGTGTATTCCAGATGCTTGAACGTACGTCCCGGGTCGACATAGTTGCCAGGATTGATGCGCACCTTCTCACAGTAGAGGGCAGCCACATCAGCGGTATGAGCCGTGAAATGCACGTCAGCCACGAGGGGCTGCTGGTAGCCATCCGCCTTCAGACGGGCGGAGATATTCTTCATGTTCTCAGCCTCACGCGTACCCTGGGTCGTGAAGCGCACCAGTTCGCCACCAGCGTCGATAATCCGCTTGGCCTGACTGACGCAGCCCTCAGTATCATTGGTATCCACCGTGGCCATCGACTGGATGCGGATGGGGTTCTGTCCACCAATGCCGATATTCCCTACACGGGCTTCAGTGCTTAATCTTCTTTTGTACATACTCTTTTCTTTTTTGTTGATAGTTTATGGTTTATAGTTTATAGATGATTACTTCTATAGACTCCAGATAAACGATCTACAGAGAATTTGTCCCGGGCTTGCCAGGTTATCATCTATAAACTATAAACTTTAAACTATAAACTAATTACACTTAAATTCGTATTTCACCTTCATCAGTTCTTCATTGGCCTTCTCAATCTTCACACGCAGACTGCCCTTATAGACGGCCAGACGCTGAGCCAGTTCAGCATCGTAAAGAGCCATCATCTGCACAGCGAGGATGGCTGCATTCTGGGCGCCATTGACACCTACCGTGGCCACAGGGATACCTGGGGGCATCTGGACGATAGAGAGCAGGGCGTCGAGGCCATCGAGCATCCCCTTGATGGGCACGCCAATGACAGGCAGCGTGGTAGAGGCCGCGATGACACCTGGCAGTGCGGCAGCCATTCCTGCACCTGCGATGATCACCTTCACGCCACGATCCTTCGCCGTCTGTGCAAACTGCTCCACGGCATCGGGGGTGCGATGGGCAGAGAGGGCATTCACTTCAAAAGGCACCTGCAACTCATCCAGCAGTTTGCAGGCTTTCTCCATAACGGGCAGATCACTGGTGCTGCCCATGATAATACTTACAAGTGGTTTCATATCTAAAAATAAAAAAATCCAAGAATAGAACAGACGACCCCCACGAGGAAGCCTGTCAGGACCTGTGCCAGTGTGTGCTGGCGGAGGATCATGCGGCTAGTGCCCAGCACCCCTGCGAGGATGAACACCAGGCAGAGCCACCATACGGGGTTGAAGCCGAAGAGTTCGCCAAAGACAAACAAGGCCCCTGCCACGCCTCCTACGGCCGCTGTATGAGTAGAGATCTTCCACCACACGTTGATCAGGGCACAGGCCACCTGTATGAACAGCGCTGCTGAGAGGATGGCACTCATGAAATGGGGGATATGCACCTGGTCCATCAGGTATATGCAGAAGAAATAGCAGAGGATGGAGATGACGTAGGGCACCATACGACGCTCCTTATGTCCGAGTTCGATAAGCGTCCACCCCTGATAGCGGCGATAGAGATGGATGAGCACGGTAGGCAACAGGATGGTGAACACATACACCAGCGTGAGCACCTGCAACTTATAGGCCCATGGCATCAGCGAGAGATAACTGAAGGCGAACAGGGCCATCAGTCCTAATAAAGGCAAGTAGAACGGAGTGAATACCAGACTCACGATCCGTGCTCCCAATATAATTGTCTTCTCACGCTTCTTCATCGAATATCACTTCTACACCTTTTCACTTTCGCAGCCTTGCGATAGGGATGCCTAACTTCTCCCGATACTTGGCCACCGTCCTGCGAGCGATGGGGAACCCGCGTTCCGCCAGAGCCGCCTTGATATCATCATCGCTCAATGGCTGTTTCTTGTCCTCTGCGTCAACAATCTCCCTAAGGGCCACCTTAATCTGGCGCGTAGACAGTTCCTCGCCGCTTTGGGTGACGTAACTGTCGCTGAAGAAGTGGCGCAGGGGGAACGTACCCCAGCGAGTCTGGGCATACTTCGAGTTGCTCACACGCGACACGGTGGAGAGGTCCAGCCCCGTCTTCTCTGCCACATCCTTGAGGATCATAGGTCGCAGCGAGGCCTCGTCGCCATCGACAAAGAACTGGTGCTGCAACTGTATGATGGCCCGCATGGTGATGGTCAGCGTGTGGCGTCTCACCTTCAAGGCCTCGATGAAGCCCTGGGCGCTGTCCACCTTTTTCTTAATATAGAGCAGCGCCTCTTTCGACTGGCGGCTCATGTGCTCACGATTCTGCTGGAACTCGTCCATGGAGTCAATGAACGACTGCGACACTTTCAGTTCGGGCAGTTCGCCATTGTTGAGCGTAAAGGTGACAGTCCCGTCATCGTGGGTATCGACGATAAAGTCGGGCGTGATCTGCTGAAGGCTTCTGCCTACGGTCTCCCCTAACGAGGCCCCAGGCCGCGGATTCAGTTTCCGCAGTTCGTGGAAGACCTGTTTGGCCTGGTCGTCGCTGAGCGAGAGGCTCGCCTGTATCTTGTCCCAGTGCTTGTGGGTGAATTCTTCGAAATAGTTAGCGACCACCCGTTTCATCTGGTCTTTCAGCCATGAGGAGTCCTTGCGGTCAATCTGTAGCAGGAGACACTCCTGAAGCGAAGCGGCTCCAATGCCAGCCGGATCGAAGCCCTGCAGGAGCGTCTGCACCTCTCGGAGTTCCTCTTCCGAAGCGTCGATGTTACGATAGACGGCCAGTTCGTCGCTGATGGCATCAAGTCGCTTGCGCAACAGTCCGTCGTCATCGAGCGAGCCAATCATATACTCCATGATACCCCGCTGACGGTCTGTCATATCAAGCAGCACCATCTGTTCCTTCAACTGGTCGTAAAAGGAGGTTGTCTGGCCATACACCATCTCCTCGCGATCCTCGGCGACAGCACTCCCTCCGTGATAGACGGGTAGTTCATCGTCGTCGCGGCCAATATTGCTCAGGGCATCGTCGAGGGCTGACTGACGCTCTTCGCGCTCCGTCAGCACATCGTAGTCCTCAGAGGTGTCAGACGACTCGGAATGGTCTGAGAAATCAGAGTACTCAGTATTGTCAGCATCGTCATAGCCGCTGTCCAGTTCGAGGGCGGGATTATCATTCATCTCCGTATTTACCCGATCCACCAATTGCATCAGCGGCAACTCCACCAACGATGCCTGAAGCAACTGCTGGTGGGAGATGATCTGCGACTGTTTCTGCTGCAGCGACTGTTCTTGTATCTGTGTATATCTATCGTTCATAGAAATCTTTCAACTGCTTCGCATACGATGCCAGGGCCTCTACGTCTGTATTGCCGAATCGGCGCCAAATGTCCTGACAGGGTATCATCAGGGGGTGGAAGATCACACCTCTGCGGTTCAGGTAGGGATCACAGTACTGCATCACCTCCATCACCTCGACCACATCGGCTGCCTTCAGTTTGATCAGACGAGCCAGTTCCTGCACTTCGGGAGTCTCTGCCACCATCGTCTGGGGTGTCAGACGGAAGTAGAGGTCGAGGATGAGGATGAGCATCACGGGGGTGAAACGCTCGTCTTCCTCCAGAGGCCTGAAGTCGCGCTCGAAACTCTCGTTCAGTTCCACACCGTCGTAGAAGGCGTCAGAGTTATTGAAGCCTTTCATCTCGCGGAACAGCCTGACGGCCCGTGCCAACTTGCGGGGATTGTTGCCATACACCTCCCAGATGTGCTCGACACGGGGTGTCTCGAGATTCGCAATCTGGCACATTTTATTAAAGAGCCGCTCTGGCGCGATGTGAAGTTCAAGGCTCAGGTCAACCATCGCCCTGCTGTACATGGGTTTGATACCTACGGGTTTCTGAAGGTAGATCTGCATCAGCAGCAACCAGTATTCATCCTGCCATTTGGAATCTTTCGCCATAGTCTATTGCCTTTTACCCTACTTTCATTACACTTTACGCTGCAAAGATAGTGCAATTCGTGGAAACCACCAAATTTTATGGAAGTTATTTAAACAGATATTGCGCGAACTCATGCAATGACTTGCGCCATACCTGCCATTCGTGGTCGCCAGGGTACGAGTTGAAACGCACGTCTACACCACCGTCGCGCATCTTCTTCACGATGCCCCGTGTGTACTCGATACGGGGATCCTGTTCCCCGCAACTCATGAAAAACACGTCGAACTTCTCATTGAATGTCTCAGTATCCGTCAGAATGCCTGGCACCTCCTTTTCCAAGTCGAAATTCGAGGCTCCCTGGATGCCTCCAAACATACCTGTGGAAAACACACCCACATTAGCGAACACCTCTGGGTCGCGGAGGCCGATATAGAACGACTGCCCACCACCCATCGACAGTCCGCACATCGCACGGCTCTTGCGGTCTTTCTTCACACGATAGGTTTTCTCCACAAACGGGATCACATTGTCTATCAGTTCCGAACGGAACGACTGCATGCCCTGCCAACTGTACCCACCGCCAAAGCCACCGTTCCTTGAATGGACATTACTGTTCGAACTCACCACAATCATCGGCACCGCCTTGCCCTGGGCAATCAGGTTATCCATAATCTGCGCCGTCCTGCCCTGCTCCATCCAACCATGATGATCCTCGCCGCCACCATGCTGGATATACACCACAGGATAAGCATCATGGCTCTCACGATAGCCTGCTGGTGTATAGACCAGCAGTGGGCGCCATGACTCGTCGACCTTCGAGTAATAATATACGCTGCGCACTTCACCACGAGGCACATCCTGCACCTCGAAATCGTCCGTCCCTGCCTCAGGGATCTCGATGGCACTCGACCAACGGCCACAACCATAGAACGACTGACTGGCAGGATCAGCCACACTCACACCGTCGACAATCAGGAAATAATAGTGGAAGCCTGGCACCTGCGGTTTCGAGGTCACCATCCAGTTGCCGTCATCACCCTTCGTCATGTCGTACTTCGTACCACAGAGGTCTATCTGCACACACTGTGCCTGCGGGGCGTTTACACGGAACATCACGCTGAGGTCCTTCAACACACGCGGATAGCTTGCGCGGTTAACGTTTGTCACTGGAGAGAAAGACCCTTCCGGAAAACTCTCGCTTTTGAATCCTTGTGCTGCCACTTGGGTACACACCACTGCCGTCATCACTACGGCCAGTATCATGTTTACAGTTCTCATAATTGTTATTGGATAAATGATTATACTTTCCAAATTGTTTTGCAAAGATACAACTTTTTCTCGAATAAAATAAGAAAAAAGATAAAATATCATCGTAAGACAAATTAAGGTGTTATTTAGGGTATATATCTATTAAATTATCTTAATATACGTCAAAGTATCTTATAAAATCAGAACTGGACACTGAATGTGAAGTTTTGAGTACGCTTTATTGGCAAATTATGAGTAATTTTGCACCCGATTTGAAAATCATTCGTTGAGAATGACTATATTTAGACAGGATAATAAGCACCTGTTGTAGGGTGATATATGGAAGAAATAAAGGTAGTAAAGGTTGGCAGCAAGCAGGAGATGGATGATTTTCTGAACGTGACAGACAAGATCTATGCCGGATGCAGCCAATACGTTCCAGACATGCGTAGCGACGTACGCGCCATGTTTACCTCCATAGGGGATGCGAGTCAGCGAACCTCGGAGGCACAGCCTTTTGTGGCCTATCGCGGCCAAGAGGTCGTAGGGCGTGTTGTGGGTGTCGTGAACAAGAAGGCCAACGACACCTGGAAGACGCACAACGTCCGTTTCTCCATGATTGAGTTCATCGACGACCTGGCAGTCTCAAAGGCCCTGTTGGATGCTGTAGAAGCCTGGGGCAAAGCCCAGGGTATGGACAAACTGCAAGGGCCGATGGGTGTGACAGACTTCGACAAGGAGGGCATGCTCGTGGAAGACTTTGAACTGAGAGGTTCGATGACCGCATACTATAACCCTGCCTACTACCCCAAGCACATGGAGCAGTTAGGTTTCGAGAAGGAAGTAGACTGGCTGCAGATCCGCATCAACATCCCCAAGGAGGTGCCAGCGCGGTATGTGCGAGTGGCACAATATGCCCGTGAACAGTTTGGACTGAAGGTTAAGTTCGCCAAGCGCCACGAAGTGCAGAAGGGTGAATACGGACCTAAGATCTTCAAGTTGCTCAATGAGGCGTATGCCCCGATCTTCGGTTTCTCTGCCTTTTCACAGAAACAGGCACAAATGTTTCTTGACAAATACGTACCCCTGTTCAAGATGGATATGGTTCCATTAGTGGAGAACGAGCAGGGCGAGTTGGTGGGTATTGCTGTCACCATGCCCAGTCTGACGGAGGCTCTGCAGAAGTCACATGGTCGTCTATGGCCCACGGGATGGTATCATCTGCTGAAGTCGCTGAAATGGAAACATGAGGACAACACGGAGATGCTGTTGGTGGCCGTACGCCCTGACTATCAGGGACTGGGAGTGAACGCCCTCTTCTTCGACAAACTTATACCTATTTATAATAAATATGGCATCAAGTGGGCTGAGACGGGTCCACAGTTAGAAGACAACGTGCGAGAACTCACACAGTGGAAGCCGCTGCATCCGGAAACGGTGAAGCGGAGGCGTTGCTGGATGAGGAGAATATAAAGTAAAATGAAATATGATTGGTTTACAGTTTACAGTTGATAACCTGGCAAGCCCAGGAACTGCCTGCAGATGTAATCATCTGTAAACCGTAAATAGTAAACAAAAATAAAGTAATGGAAAGAAGAGTAGTAATTACAGGAATGGGCATTTGGTCATGCTTAGGAACGTCGCTCGACGAGGTGAAACAGTCGCTCTACGACGGTAAGAGTGGTATCATCTTCAGTCAGGAGCGCAAGGATGCGGGTTTCCGTTCAGCCCTCTGCGCTGATGTCCCCAAGGCCAATCTGAAGCCCTATCTGAACCGCAATCTGCGTCAGTTGATGCCTGAGGAGGCAGAATACGCCTATATGGCCACCATACAAGCCATGGAACACGCAGGACTCACACAGGATTACATCGACGCCCATGAGGTGGGTGTCATCTACGGCAACGACTCTGTGGCCGAGGCCACGATGCGTGCACTGGACAAGTTCCGCCAGTTTGGCGCAACTGCCGCCTGTGGCAGTGGTGCCATCTTCCAGTCGATGAACTCGACAGTGACCATGAACCTCGCCACCCTGTTCCACTTGAAGGGTATCAACCTGACCACCTCTGCCGCCTGTGCCTCAGGTTCCCACTCCTTAGGACTGGGCTACCTGCTGATCAAGAACGGTCTGCAGGACTGCATCATCTGTGGTGGTGCCCAGGAGGCCAACATGTTCAGTGTCGCCTCGTTCGACGGTCTGATGGCGTTCTCAGTACGTGAGGATGAGCCCACAAAGGCTTGCCGCCCCTTCGACAGAGACCGCGACGGTCTGATTCCTGGCGGTGGTGCTGCCACCCTCGTCGTAGAGAGTTATGAGCACGCCAAGGCCCGTGGTGCGAAGATCCTCGCAGAGATTGTTGGCTGGGGCTTTTCAGGCAACGGCGACCATATCTCCACGCCTAACGTGACGGGGCCTGCCCGCTCGTTGGAACTGTGTCTGAAAGATGCTGGTGTCGACCTGCACGAGATTGGCTATATCAACGCCCATGCCACCTCTACCCATGCCGGTGACGGACGTGAGGCCATGGCCATCGCCCAGATCTTCGGCGACTACAAGGTACCTGTCACCTCGACGAAGAGTCAGACAGGTCACGAGATGTGGATGGCAGGTGCCAGCGAAATCATCTATTCGATGCTGATGATGAAGAACGACTTCATCGGCGGCAGTCTGAACTTTGAGAATCCTGACGAGGAGACAGCCTGCATCAACGTACTGCCAGAGACTAAGGAGACCCACTTCGACATGTTCCTGAGCAACTCGTTCGGCTTCGGAGGTACGAACTCCACGCTGATCGTCAAGGACTGGAAAGAGTAAGCAAAGATTATTATCAAGAATTTGAGAACTAGAGAATTATTGTATTAAAAAGATTAAAGACATGACAAGAGAAGAAATCATCGAGCAGGTAAACACCCTGCTGGCAGAAGAGTTTGAGATTGAAGAGAGCGATTTCGCTCCTGATGCCATCCTGAAGGAAACCCTCCAGTTGGACAGCATCAACCTGGTAGACCTTGTGGCATTGGTACAGTATACTTATAAGATTACCATCCCCGCCACAGACCTGCCCTCTATCAAGACTTTCAACGACCTCTACGACTACATCGAGCAGCATCTGCCTGCTTGATTTTGAGGCAAGAGGTGAGAGGTGAGAGATATGACAAAGTCGTTCATCAGGCTCTACCACTATTTCCGTGACCATCAGGCAGTCTGCTGGCTGTCGATGGTTGCGTTGTTTGTGTTCTTAGGCTATTTCGCCACCCGTATCCATCTGGAGGAGGACATCGACAAACTGATGCCTTCGTCGAAAAATGAGGACGGTACGACGAAACTGGCCTTCGCCAACCTGCGCATCAAGGACAAGACCTTCCTGCTGTTCGAGAAAAAACAGACAGATGAGCATGCGGACAAGGAACAGACAGTAGAGGAACTGGCAGAGACCTGTAACGCCTTTGTAGACAGTCTGCTGGTACGCGACTCGGCCATACACTCAGTGGGTGACGTGTTCTACGCCCTGCCTGAGGACCTGATGGCTGACGGTATCGGCTATCTGCAAGACCATCTTCCCGCCTACATCGACACCACTGTCTATGCCCGCATCGACACGATGCTGACACAGGGGCACTTCACCCGTCAGATGCAGCAAAACAAGGAGGATCTCGAGGGCGAATTCGGAGAGATGTTCCCAGAACTGATCCAACTCGACCCCATTGGCCTGCGCACCCTGCTCAAAGAGCAGATGGCACCACTGCTGAGTTCTGGCACAGGTAGTTACAAGACTATCGAGGGGCATTTCTTCGTGCCAGACTCGACGGTCTGTATCGCCTTCATCACGCCCGCCTTCTCTGCCACGAACACAGGACAAGGCTCGGCGATGTTCGAGATGCTCAACGAGGAGATTGCGCAGTTTGCCCAAACGCATCCGGACGTGGAAATCAGTTATCACGGCACCCCCGCCAGCGGCTACTACAACTCGTCGCAGATCAAGCACGACCTGACCACCACCATCACTGGGGCACTCATCCTCGTGCTGGTATTCCTCTTCGTCTGCTTCCGCAACTGGGAGACCATCCCACTATTGTTGCTGCCCGTAGCCTTTGGCACCTTCTTCGGACTGGCCATGATGTACTTCATCAAGGGACAGTTCTCGCTATTGGCCTTAGGCATCGGAGGCGTTGTGCTGGGCGTGGCCATGAGTTATGTGCTCCATGTGCTTACGCAATACAAATATGTGAGCGATCCTGAACAGGTGTTGCGCGACGAGACAAAGCCCGTACTCTTAGGTTGCATCACAACCATCGGCTCGTTCGCAGGACTGCTCTTCATCAAGACAGACCTGCTGCGCGACTTCGGACTCTTTGCCGCCTTCGCCATCCTTGGTACGACGCTCTTCTCGTTAGTTTATCTCCCACAGATGCTGAGGGCAGAGAAGAACAAGGTGAACAAGAAGGCCTTTGCGCTGATAGACCGTCTGAACAACTATCCCTTCGACAAGAACAAACCCCTCTTGATTGCAATTGCGCTGATCGTAGTGGTGGCGGTAGGATTCTACTTCTATGGCGGCACCCGCTTCGATGCCGATATGCACAATCTGGGCTATCTGGAGGAGATGACGGAACATTCCGAGCAACTGCTCCGCGACAAGACCTATACAGGCGACAAGCAGAAATACTTCGCCAGTCAGGGCAAGACGATGGAAGAAGCCATCTCAAACTTCGCCCGTCTCGACAAGAAACTCGACTCCCTCGGGCAGTTAGGGCTAGTGAAGAGTTATACCCACACCAGCGAGGTATTCATTCCCTTAGACAAGCAACAACAGCGCATCGACGCCTGGAAAGCCTTCTGGACCCCTGAGAGGCTCTCGAAAGTGAGAAGCCTCATCGCTACCAGCGCTCCACAGGCAGGATTAAGACCAGAGGCCTTCGAGACCTTCTTCGAGGCCGCTACAGCCGACTACGAACCTGACGCCCTCTACGAGGCAGAACTCATACCAGAGGGCTATCAGTCGACGCTGATGGAACAGAGTTACAATGGAGACTATCTCTGCTTCACCAGTGTCCGCTGTGCCAACGACTCCGTGCGCAGCAGCGAGAGCGACTATATCCGCATCTGCGACGCTGTGGCTGCCGATCCTGATCTGCTGGTTCTCGACACCTATTATTACACGACAGATACGCTGATTCAGATGAGCGAGGACTTCAACGTGCTTCAGTGGTTGTCGATGCTCTTTGTGTTCGTGGTGCTACTCATCAGTTTCCACTACGACTGGCGGCTGACGCTCTTAGGCTTTGCTCCTATCCTGCTCAGTTGGCTTATTGTCTTAGGGGCGATGGTGATCTTTGATGTGCGTTTCAACCTCATCAACATTATCATCTCCACCTTCATCTTCGGTATCGGCGTAGACTACAGCATCTTCGTCATCAACGGTCTCATTGGCAAGGACAGCCGTCTGCTGGGCTATCACAAGACCGCCATCTTCTTCTCCGCCGTTATCCTGATTGTTACGGTGAGCAGCATGCTCATCGCCGTGCACCCCGCCATCAAGAGCGTGGGCTTCTCCACACTCATCGGACTGCTCTCGGCAGTCATCCTCTCATACGTCGTGCAACCCGCCGTATTTAGGAAATTGAAAAAGTGATAAGGTGAAATGAGATACGACGTCATCATCATCGGCAGTGGACTTGGCGGACTCGTCTGTGGCCATATCCTCAGCAAGCAGGGCAAGCGTGTGCTCCTGCTGGAGCGACAGGCACAGACTGGAGGATGCCTGCAGAGTTACCGTCGTGACGGACTGGCGTTCGACACAGGGCTGCACTATGTGGGCGGACTGGCAGAAGGACAGTCAATGTATCGCATCTTCAACCTGTTAGGGCTGATGCGTCTGCCTTGGCAACGGCTCGACCCCAAGGGTTTCGACCTCGTGACCATCGAGGGTGACACCTTTGCATTGGCTGAGGGCTACGACGCTTTTGTAGACACACTGGCCGCCTCGTTCCCCAAGGAGCGTGAGGCTTTGAGACGTTATACTGACATGCTCCGTAAGACACAGGCGCTCGACCTCGGCTCTGCTGATGCAGGAACCCTGCAGGCTGCTGGCGCCTACGAGTGGCTCACGAACAACTTCAGCGATCCGCTACTGGTGAACATCGTCTCTGGCAACGCCCTGAAGATGGAATTACGACAGGAGTCGCTGCCACTCTTCACATTCGCACATGGACAGAGCAGTTACATCCAAAGCAGTTGGCGACTGAAGGGTGACGGCAACATGATCGTGCGCTCCCTCACTGACGACATCACCCATCACGGAGGCACCATCCTCTGCAGGGCGGAGGTGGAGGAACTCATTGAGCACGACGGACATATCGTGGCTGCCCGCTGTCGCAACGGAGAGACCTACGAAGGCGATGTCTTCATCAGCGATGTACACCCCTCGCAGACCTTCTCGTGGGTGAAGCAGAGCCAGGTGCTGAAGAATCTGTTCCGCCGCAGGATTAACTCGTTAGAGAACACCTTCGGCATGTTCACCGCCTCGCTGACCATCAAGAAGGGCACCCTGCCCTACTTCAATCATAACAAGTTCGTCTATAGTCATCCGAACGTATGGACCTTCTACGAGGATCGGAGCCAAGACGGCGACATCGGAGGTGTGATGATCTCCTGCCGCGTGCCAGAAGACGATAGTCCCTATACACGCCAGATAGACCTCATGACACCTATGCCCTGGGACCAGTGCCAGCAATGGGAGGACACGCTCCTCTACCATCGCAACACGGCCTACAACATGTGGAAGGAACAGACTTACGCCCGTTGTCTGGCCCTCGCAGAAACTGTCATCCCAGGACTGAGCGCTGCTGTCGAGCATCACTATACGAGCACGCCACTCACCTATCGTGACTATACGCTGACCCCCTTCGGCTCAGCCTACGGCGTGCGCAAGGACTACCGTAACCTCATGATGACGATGCTCTCGCCCCGTACGCCGCTGCCCAACCTGCTGCTGACAGGACAGAACCTCATCCTGCACGGATTGGAAGGAGTGGCCATGACATCCCTCCACACCTGCAGCGCCATCCTTGGGAAAGAGGTCCTGGAGGTAAGTGGCGAGAGGTAAGAGGTATAATTAAGAGTATTAATAATCAAAAAGAATAGAAAAATGAAAAAACTGTTGATAGGTTTAACATTGATGATTTGTCAATTGACTATTTGTGTAGGTCAGAACGCCGATCTTCAGAAGGCTGTCGCCAAATATAAGAAAGCAACGACGATCACGGCTGCTGCCAGGAAGACCAGCCATAAGGACGCCATCGCCAACGATGTCGTCACCAAAGGCAAACTGACGATGAAGAAGCCCTCAGACGTGGGCATCGTCATCGATGGCGGCAAAGACCAGTTGCTGATGCACGGCAGTGAGTTCACAATGGTTGTCAACGGCAAGAGTCACAAGACGAGCAGCCAGAAGAACGCACAGTTCGCCACCTTCCAGGCTGTCTTCGAATACATCCTCAAGGGTGGTGAGGGCGACCTCTCCAAATACAGCGACCTCGCCGTGACGAAGCAAGGCAACAACATTGTGATCACCATCACGCCGAAAGCCGACTCCAAGAAGGCACAGCGACGCATGTTGTTCTCTTCGTTCGTACTCACCATCGACAAGAACACGTCCGAACTCAAGGCTCTCCGCATGAACGAGAAGAGCGGCTACACGGAATATACATTCACAGGCCATCAGTTTAAATGACAAGACAAAGACATCTCTATCTGATCCTCGCCCTTCTGCTGCTCTGTCTGCCGACAAGTGCGCAGCAATATATAAAGGGTCATATCACTGACGCAAGCACAGGTGAACCCCTTCCCTATGCCAGTGCGGTGTACAAGGGACACAATGTCGCCGTCATCTCCGACCTCGAGGGTGAGTTCAGCATCGCCCGTCACGCAGGCTGGAGCATCACCTTCAGTTCCGTAGGCTATAAGTCAAAGGTGGTACTCATCAACGCCGCCACAAAGGTTCCCCTCGACATCGCACTGGAGCCTGACAACGCCATGTTGAAGGAGGTGACCATCAAGTCTGAGCGAGGCAAGTACAGCCGCAAGAACAACCCTGCCGTCGAACTGATGAAGAAGGTCATCGCCGCCAAGAAACTCAGCGACCTCTCCAACCACGACTATTACAGGTACGACAAATACGAGAAACTGACGCTGGCCGCCAACGACCTCTCGCCGCAACGTCTCCAGCAGAAGCCGTTCTCCAGTACGCCATGGCTGCTAGACCAGGTGGAGGAATGCCAATACACCAACAAACTCATCCTCCCCATCAGCGTCGACGAGAGCGTAGAGGAGCATATCTACCGCAAGGATCCTAAGACGAAGAAGAAGATCATCAAGGGGCAGCAGTCGTCTGGTATCAACGACCTTTTCCAGACGGGCGACATCCTGAACATCGTGCTCAAGGAGGTCTTCACTGACGTAAACCTCTACGACGACCAGATCCGTCTGGTACAATACCCCTTTACCTCTCCTATCGGCAAGGACGCCATCGCCTTCTACCGTTTCTACATCGAAGACACGGTGAAGATCCAGCGCGACTCGTGCATACATCTCCACTTCCTGCCCAACAACCAGATGGACTTCGGGTTCCGCGGAGATATCTACATCCTCAAAGACTCCACCTACCACGTACGCCGCTGCGAACTCACACTGCCCAAGCAGTCGTCAGTCAACTGGGTGAAGAACCTGCGCATCAATCAGGAGTTCGAGCGCCTCGACAATGGCGACTGGGTACTCACAGAAGACGACATGATTACCGAACTGTCCTTTGCCAAGTTTCTCCAGGAGGCTATCGTCATCAAGAACAACCGCTATACCGGCTACTCCTTCGACGAGTTGCCGGCCAAACTCTTCAAAGGCAAGCGAACGGAGATCAAGGAGCCTGACGCGGGCATGCGAGGGAAGACCTTCTGGAGCGAATACCGACAGGTGGAACTCACGAAGAGCGAAGACTCCATGGGCTCGTTCGTCAAGAACATCAAGAACATCAAAGGCTTCAAATATTTCATGTTCGGTCTCGACGCCCTTATCGAGAACTCCATCGAGACAGGTGAGCCCAACAAGATCGACCTCACCCCTGTCAATACCATCCTCACCCGCAACAACTTCGACGGCTGGCGAAACCGCATCAGCGCCACCACCACCGCCAACCTCTGGAAACGATGGTTCATAGGCGGCTACTACGCTCACGGATGGGGCAGCCATAAGAACTACTATAAGGCCAGCCTCGACTACTCGTTCATCGACAAGGTCTATTCACCGTGGGAGTATCCCAAGCGCACCCTGCGACTGGAGAGTTACTACGACGTGCAGACACCCAGCGACCGTTTCCTGCCCACGGATAAGGATAACTTCCTCGTGGCTTTCAAGTGGGCGAAGATCGACAAGATGATGATCTGCAATCGCCAGTCCCTTGCCTTCGAATACGAGATGTATGGCGGCCTGAAGACCACCCTCTCGCTGAAGGCCGAGGAAATGGAGGCTGTGGGAGCCATGTCGTTCAGGACCCTCAACCAGCCCCGACAAACCATCGACGACATCAAGGTTCACCACCGCGAGTTCCTGCGCACCACAGAACTCCACGCCGAGTTGCGCTATGCCCCTGACGAGACGTATGTGAACAGCAAGCAGCGTCGTGTGACCATCAACCGCGATGCTCCTGTGCTCACCCTCAGCCATACCTTCGGCTTCAAGGGGTTCCTGGGCGGACAGTACACGTCGAACGTCACCGAGGCCAAGATCTACAAGCGTTTCTGGCTCAACAGTTGGGGTAAGGTAGACCTCTTCCTCAAGGGAGGCATACAGTGGAACCAGGTGCCTTACATGCTCCTGCTCCAACCGCCTGCCAACCAGTCGTACGTCATCGAGGAAGAGATGTACAACCTCATCAACAACATGGAGTTCCTCAACGATCGCTATGCCTCGATGATGCTGTCATGGGACATGAACGGCAAGATCTTCAACCGCATCCCCCTTCTGAAGAAACTCAAGTGGCGCGAATACATTGCCGTCAACACGCTCTGGGGATCCCTCAGCGACAAGAACAACCCGTTCCTCCCAGAGAACGCAGGCAGCAACCAACTCATGTACTTCCCCGAAGGCTGTAACATCATGGACCGCAACCAGCCTTACGTCGAACTCGTCATGGGTGTACACAATATCTTCAAACTCTTCCATATTGACCTCGTACGACGTCTGAACTACCTCGACCTCCCCACCAGTCACAAATGGGGCGTAAGATATATCTTCAGACTCACATTCTAATATAATAAACAAAATAAAGATATGAACTACCTCGATAGAAACGAATTCAATTTTGAGCCAAGCCAGAAAGTGCTTGACGCCGTAAAGAACTTTGATCCCAAGGACCTCTGCTTCTACACCCGTATATACGACCAAGGCAAGAAAAGCGTCATCTCCGTACGTCTGAGTGAGATCTACGGTGTGCCCGAGGATCGCGTGCTGCTGGCATACGGCGGCGAGGAAATCCTCAAGAATGCCATCCACTATTTCCTGATGGAGGGCGACAACAAGACCATCCTCATCCCCGAGTTCTCATGGTGGTACTACAACCGTGTGGCCAGCGAGTGTGGCGGTACCTTCGAAATGTACCCCCTCCACGAGATGGAAGACACCTTCGCCTACCATGTCGATGAGGTCATCGAATACGCCAACCGCATCCATCCCCGCATGCTCCTGCTCGCATCGCCCAACAACCCCACGGGCAACAGCCTCACCAGCGAGGAGATAGGCCGTATCATGGAGAACATCCCTACTGACACGATGGTGCTCGTCGACGAGGCCTATGCCAGTTTCATCACCAGCGACACCGACTATATCGCCCCGCTGGTCAACAAATACCGCAACCTCATCATCTCGCGCACCCTCTCCAAGTTCTACGGCCTGCCAGGTCTCCGTTGCGGCTTCGGCTTCATCGGCGAAGGTCACGAGCAGTTCCTCAGTTACTCCAACAAGTACCTGGGTTTCAACCGCTTCTCCGAGGCTGTGGCCATCGCTGCCCTTGAGAGCGACGAGCACTACCGCCGCGTAGCCGACGATATGGAGTGGGGCCGTCAACTCTATAAGAAGGAACTCGGCTCACTGCCCGGATTCAAGGTCTACAAGTCTGTCGCCAACTTCATCCTTATCAAGTACCCCATCGAGATCAAGGAAGCCCTGATGGAGGCTCTGAAGATCCAAGACTACAAGATCAAGTTCATGGCCGACAAGGGCCTGGAGTCCTGCCTCCGCATCACCCTCGGCCGCAAGGAGCAGACCCAGGTTGTCGTCGACACGATCAAGAAAGTCTGGAGTGAGAAATAATTAGTTTACAGTTTACGGTTTACAGTTTACAGATGATAAGTTGGCAAGCCACTCATGTCCGCCTTCAGTGTAATCAACTGTAAACCGTAAACTGTAAACTGTAAACAAAATAATTATGGACGAGAAATACAAAGCAACGCTTAAATCCGCAGAGACCGAAGACTGGCTCGACCTCCACGTCATCCGTCCCCTCTGCTACTATCTGGCCGTTATCTTCGCCAAGTTCGACATCCACCCCAACACCGTCACCATCGCTTCGATGTTCATCGGTGCAGGCAGTGCCATATTCTTTGGCTGCGCCAGTTACCACTACTGTGGCTGGAACGGGCTGATGCTCAACCTCGTGGCCATCGTGCTGCTGATGATTGCCGACATCTTCGACTGTACAGATGGACAACTCGCCCGCATGACAGGCAAGAAGAGTCCGCTGGGGCGCATCCTCGACGGCGCGGCAGGCTTCACCTGGTTCGTACCCATCTATCTGGCCATGACCTGGCGATTCTACCAGCACCACGACCTCGAATTCTCATGGCTCGGCATTGCCGACACCCAGCAGAACGCCATCATCGCAGCCGTCGTCTGCTTCGGCTTCGCCCTGTGGTCAGGCTTTGCAGGCATCTCAGGCCAGCAGAGACTGGCAGACTACTACATCAACGTCCATCTCTTTTTCCTCAAAGGCGAGAAAGGCAGCGAACTCGACAACTCCCGCCGCCAACAGCAGATCTACGACCAGATGACACCCGCCACCCCATGGATAGAGCGCTGGTTCCAGAAGTCGTATGTTGGCTACACCCAGTCACAAGAGGAATCCACCCCCATGTTCCAACTGCTGATGGACAGGCTGCGTAAAAGATACGGCGACGGCACCACCGTCTCTGCCCACGACATCCCTGAGGAATTCCGCGAAGACTTCCGTCAGAAGTCATTACCCGTCATCTTCTGGAACGGACTGCTCACGTTCAACTTCCGTTCCTTCTGGCTCTTCCTCTTCTGCCTGATCGACCTGCCCGCCCTCTATTTCCTCTTCGAGATCTTCGTCATGGGGCTACTCACCTGGTACGTCAACCACCGCCACGAAGCCTTCTGCCATATACTTGCGAACAAGATTTAGTTTACAGTTTACGGTTTACAGTTTACAGATGATTACATTGGAGGATCGAATAACATACAGGCTTATTTGCAAACCCTTAATGGCTTTGCCAACATATCATCTGTACACTCAGTTTTGCACACAAGGCTTTGCTAGGTAATCAACTGTAAACTGTAAACCGTAAACTGTAAACAAAAATAACATAAGAAACATGTCCAAGCAGCGCCTCAACAACCTCTTCTTCTTCCTCGGCCTGGCAGCCGTGGTAGTCATGCTCTTCACCTTCGATGTCAGTTTCGTCGAACTCTGGGAGCATATCTGTCATGCCGGCTACTGGCTCATCCCCATTGTGGGCGTCTGGATCATCATCTACGGCATCAACGCCCTCTCCTGGCGCGAGATCATCCTGTCCGAGATCCGGAGGTACGGGGGTACGGAGGTACGGGTATCCTTCCTTCGCATCTACCGCCTCACCATCACCGGCTATGCCCTCAACTACGCCACCCCCGTTGGCGGCCTCGGAGGCGAGCCCTATCGCATCCTCGAACTCTCCAAGAACATCAGCGGCCAGCAAGCCGCCTCTAGTGTCATCCTCTATGCGATGATGCACTTCTTCGCCCACTTCTGGTTCTGGTTCTCCTCCATCTTCATCTACCTCGGCCTGGCAGCCGTGGGCGACCTGCCCATCAACACCGCCATCGCCACCGTACTGGGCATCATCATCTTGTTCTGCCTCATCTTCTTCTGGATTTTCTCCAGAGGCTACCGCAAGGGACTGGTGGTCAGTACCCTCCACCTCCTGGGGCGCATCCCCGGACTGAAGGGCTGGAGCAGCCGTCTGCTCGAGAAGCGGGGCGAGACCTTCCGCAACATCGACCAGCAGATAGCCTCCCTATACGCAAAAGACAAGCGAGCCTTCTATCGCTCGCTTATCCTCGAATACCTGTCGCGTGTCGTCCAGTCGAGCGAGGTGCTGTTCATGCTCCTGCTCTTCGGTATCGACTGCGGAGGCGGCTTCACGGGCATCACCCTCACCTACCTCCACGCCATCCTCATCGTGTCGTTCACCACCCTCTTCGCCAACCTCATCGGCTTCCTGCCCATGCAACTCGGTGTCCAGGAGGGCGGTTTCGTCCTTTCCATCGCCGCCCTTGGCCTCTCTGCCGCCCTCGGCATCTTCGTCAGCATCATCTGCCGCGTCCGTGAGATCATCTGGATCATCATCGGCATCCTGCTCATGAAGATCAAGGATTAGGTCCGTCAGGGCGGGGTGGTCTGCGCGTTTTTGGGATTGATTCCCTTATCTCGATATTGATTTCCGTTTTGAACTTCCTAACATAGATAAAATCTGTGAGGGCAAAGTTCATGTGCTGGAAGAGTTTGTGGAACTGGCTTATCAGATGCAAATCCTTTGTCAGTTCTTGGTCAAGACCTTCATTCCAGTTTGGCGGTGGGCAATCCATGCCAATGAAAGAATCGAAGGATTCATCTTCATCTCTTGGAAATGTAAGAGTCAAGACTGATGCGCCATCAGCGTACAATGGATTCAAATCCTCATCACAGAGTGCATACCATAACTCCTGCCTGTCACCACCCTGTATAGGATGTAAAGCTGGATAATCAGCACCGAAATAGCACTTTGCTGTCAGTTCCATCTCTTCGCCATCAGTCTCATCAATGTTTTCTATCATCTTATCCCAGATACGATGAGCGCGATCATACATTTCACAGAGAGCCTCACGGAGAGCGTCATTGAAAGCAATAATATCAGGTAGGAAATCTTTCTGATGAGCAAGAACCTTCTTGTTGATGATACTCCTACGCAATGCCAACAGGTAATCGTCGTCGGATTCATAACAACGAGTACTCTTGTATCTATAAATGATTTCCCTCTCAATGGTCTCTATACTATACTCAAAAAGACCACAATCTTCAAATTCTATCATATTCATACGCTAATCCCATAAATTTCTGAAATGCTTGCGGAACAGATCCAATCCTTCCTCAATAGTCTTTTCTTCTTCATCACTGAATGATGTAATATGTTTCAGCAACTCAAATGCATCAATCATCTTCTGAATGGCCTTGTTCCATTCTGCTATTCCCTTATACGCAGGACAATAGACATGCTTGTCAAGAGCCTTGAAGGCTTTTAATCGAGCAGCAATCACCCCAGCCAAATAGTTGTCAGTATTCCAAACCTCTTCTATGGGGTAGTCGTTCTTGTAACTCCAATTCTCAGCGGAGTCATCTTTCTTCTTCCTTTTCATACAGAATCAATAATGTTAATCCGACAATTCACGATAATACTTGCAGAGCAATTCCACACCTTGATCAACAGTCCGTATATCTTCCTCATAAGACGGGGAATAATCCTTCACCAATTCGAAGGCATCGATCATCTTCTGAATGGCATTGTTCCAATCCTCCTGATTCTCGAAATCTTCTGGCCATCCATGCTTATCAAGAGCCTTGAAAGCTTTCAATCGAGGAGCAATCTCTCGTGCCAAATAGTGATAAGTCCCCCAGACTTCACTTATTGGATAACCATTGATAGAGTCATCATATTCCTTTTTCTTTTTTCCCATAGTGCAATTTTTACTGTTCACAATGCAAAGATAAAAGAAACCCCTGCCGTTTTGGGGCAGAGGTTTATCAAAATTACTTTTTATGATTTCTGACTAATCATTCTTGTGAAACTCATAAAAGGCCGACATGTATTCTTCAGGAAAATGGGCTTTAAGATATGCGGTCTGATAGGCTATCCACATATAGCAAACTGCATGAGATTTGCAGTATACATAAGGGCCAAATTTCTCCCATTCTGCCCATACCTTCTCCAAGTCCTTTGGATTATGTCCATTCTTTGTGCCGCCTTCCATGAACTTTGGTTTCATCTCATCAAGAACTTCTTGTTTCTTTTTGCCCAATGCTTTACGAAGGATATCGCTCTCTTCACGCGTAAAGTTGGCAAAGAGACGAGACAAATGCATTATCTGTTCCTGATATATAGTGAAACCATAAGTTTCTTTAAGGTATCTTTCCATACAAGGAATAACATACTTGATTTCCTCACGACCATTCTTTCTTGCTATAAATGAAGGTAGAAACTCTTCGTATCCTGGTAAACAGAAAACACTGAATGCTACCAAATCACTAAACACGGTAGGATGTAGTTTATATAGATTTATCCCCTTCCCTATCGAATCAAATTCAAATACTCCTTCAACATCTCCCTGTTGGAATAGTTCAAATGTCTTGGGATCCTCAAGAGGTATATTTTCCAAATCTATATGAATGTCAGAAACTACTAAGAACCAAGAAAGCGTTTTCTTTATCACATTTAGTATGTTTAAATCCAAAAAATCAATTTTAACCAGACCCGTATCTTCAACATACCATCCATCATATTGTGTACAGATGATCTTCTTTTTTTTGTTATCAGGATCATTTATGGTACAAAAAGGTGCCCAGTTGCTAACAGAACTGTTACAGATAGCAAGTCCGCAAGCATGAATTCCAATACCACATACCGCTCCTTCAATATCCTTTGCATATTTGATCGTATTAGACAGTTCTAGTGATTGTGATGATTCGGCTTCCTGTAGTTGAGGAATACACTCTATGGCATTGGTGAGGTTCATTCTCTTATAGTTGGGAAGACGATTAGGAATGTAATTACAGAGTGCATCTACAACACATGCTGGCACTCCTTCCACACGGGCTATCGCCTTGATAGAATTCTTTGTATCCATTTTTTCAAAAGTGACAATATGAGCGCATCTTCCATCCCCGTATTTCTCTATAAGGTATTTTTGTGCGAACTCTCTTCCCCCTTCTTCCAAATCGGTATCAATGTCTAGTAGTACCATTCGATTCAAATTAGCAAAACGTTCAAATAACAAGTCATGCTTCAATGGATCTATTCTGGTAATTCCTAAGCAATAGGCCACCAAACAACCAGCAACAGATCCACGCCCAGGACCTACCATTATATTGTGTTTGTTACGCATTGCATTGATAACATCTTCCAGAATCAGAAAGTATCTGGTACTATCCAATTGCTTGATAACCTGTAACTCGTATTTAAGTCTCTCCTCCACTTCTGAAGGTAAAGGCTCTCCATATATCTTACAGGCCCTAGAAAAAGTCAACTGCTCAAGGTATTCATGTTCCCCAATTTCTTTTCCATCAATTAAAGGAAACGGAAAAATGGGTAAGTCTGGTTTATGGTCTATGCTATAGAGTTCAACCTTGTCAAAAATCTCAATTGTATTGGATAATGCTTCTGGAACATCATTAAATATGGCACTCATTTCATCATAGGTCTTGAACCATTCCTGTTTTGAATACATGAGTCTTTCAGGATCATTCAGTTCCTCTTTTGTTCCAACACACAACCATCTATCATGAGCCTCACTCTGTTCCTGATCTACGAAGTGTACATTATTTGTGCATACCACCTTAATTCCATACTCTTTAGCAAGACCAAGTAACAGATCATTCACCTTTACTTGTTTCCTATATATATCACGATTGGCTATAACAGCCAAATTCTTCACTTCATGACGTTGCAATTCAATATAATAGTCATCGCCAAAAATACTATGATACCATACTATGGCTTCACGTGCTCCAGAGACATTATCTTTCAACAATTTTGAAGGCACTTCGCCTGAAAGGCTGCCTGAAAGAACAATTAGTCCCTCATGGTAATGTTTCAAATCAGAGCGGCTAGTACAAGGTTTCTCGTCATGTCCGTAAATCCATGAATCAGAAACCAGTTGAATCAGATTCTTGTAACCTTGAAGGTTCTTTGCTAGCACAATAATATGATAGTTGGGTTCAACACACATCTCACAACCTAAAATGGGCTTGAATGGTTCTTCGCCATTTTCAATTCGTTTCTTGTTTTTATAACAAACCCAATCATGAAACTCCCTTATGCCAAACATGTTCCCCAAATCCGTAAGAGCCATGCCAGGCATACCATCATTGATAGCCTTGTTAACTAAATTACGAATGCGCCCTAATCCCTTATAAATCGAGTAATGGGAATGCACATGAAGATGAATAAAATCTTTTGCCATATTTTTTTGATTTTCGATTATACATTGAATGGATTATAAGAATCTGATGGAGGGAAAAGCTGTGCATGGTTCTCAAGCATGTTGTCTTCAGGATTCTCAAAGCGAGTGTATTCACCTCGAAATTTTAACAATACAATATCTGTGGCACCTTTTCGATGTTTGGCAATGATTATCTCCGCCATACCACGATAGTCCTCACCATTGGGGCCATATTCCAGATGATAGTATTCTGGACGGTGAACAAACAAAACCATGTCTGCATCCTGTTCTATTGCCCCAGACTCTCGAAGATCTGACAACAGAGGTCGTTTTCCTTCAACACCTTCACGTCCTTCAACACCACGATTAAGTTGGCTTAGTGCTAAAATGGGGATATCCAACTCTTTAGCCAATCCCTTTAGTGAACGGGATATCATTGAAACCTCTTCTTGGCGATTACTAAAGCGCATACCATTGGCATTCATCAACTGAAGATAGTCAATCATGATAAGTTCAATTTTATGTTCGCGAACAAGTCTCCTTGCTTTTGTTCTTAATTCAAAGATTGAAAGACCAGGTGTATCATCAATAAATATTGGTGCATCTATTAGATTGACAATCCTCTTATCAAAGCGATTCCACTCATCTCTTTCCAACTGTCCATTTAGTATTTTCTTTCCACTTATCTCACAAACATTGGATATCAGTCTGTTTGTCAGTTGAACTCCTGACATTTCCAAAGAAAAGAATGCCATTGGCTTATGAAGATCTGTCGCAATATTTTTGGCCATTGATAGGGCGAAGGCTGTCTTTCCCATCGCAGGACGCCCAGCAATGATAACAAGATCTGATTTTTGCCAGCCACTTGTCAGGTCATCGAGTTTGTGATACCCTGTAGAAATACCTGTCACTTCGCCGTTGTTACTTGAAGCAGCCATCATGATCTTTTCTGACTCCTTGATAAGAGGATTGATATGGACATAGTCTTTCTTCATGTTTGCCTGGGCTATATCAAAGAGAATACTCTCTGCCTCTTGTATTACATCGTTTACATCATTGGTCTCATCAAAAGCCTTCGTGCCAATAGTGCTGGTATACGAAATCAGTTGGCGTGCCAGATATTTCTGAGCGATAATGTTAGCATGATACTCAATATTGGCAGAAGTAGCAGTTCTAGAACTCAGTTCTGCAATATATCCTGGCCCTCCAACATTTTCCAAATCACCCATTTGGGCTAACTGCTCAGTGACAGTGAGTACATCTACTGGCTTTTCCTCGATGCTTAACAGTCTAATAGCATCATAGATTTTCTGATGACGAGGTAAATAGAAACTCTTTGGACATAATGTCTCACAGATTAAGAGATAAGCCTCTTTGTCTATCATAAGAGTTCCCAACACAGCCTTCTCGACTTCTGGTGCTTGGGGTTGTAGATGTCCTATTGACAAATCTATTGGCGTATTTCTCTGTTTTTCTTTTCGTCTATTATCGCTCATTGTTTTTAGATTAAAGGTTCTTTTGAATTGAATGTAGCATAGTTGATGCGGACTTGTCTGCCCAAAGAGGGATCTGTGGCTACAAGGATGTCGCAGGATTTGCAATTACCTATAAGAAGTTTGCACAAGCGTTGTTCATCCTGAGTCAGTTCTTGGTGCCATTCGCCAGTGGTCAGAACTACTACCATTCTGTCTAATCTGGTATTGATATCTTCCATCTCCAGCAATTCGCATAGGTACTTGCCCCCATTGGTATTCTCATCCGCATACGATGTGATTGTTTCTGGACTGAACAAGTCAGACTGAAACAAGCCACACAATTGATTCATGCTCATATTGTTTCTTTCGTCACTCAAAGCCGGAATGGCCTGAACGATGAACCTGCTGATGGCTGCCATACGCTCATAGTAGTGTGCCATGAACTCCCTGCGAAACATCTTCTTCCTTTTAATCTTGTTCATCGATGCGCTGATACACCAGAAATAGTCTTTGGCCTTGCTGAACAATTCTTGTTTCTTTGATGGCGCTAATTCTCTAACAGAAGGTATGTAAACACCATTCCTGCGGATGACGGAAAAACACTTCTCTGCACGTATCTTATTGTATGTACAATCATCCCACCTGACTTTGATATCCAAATCTCTAACGTCAAACCTAAGATATTCCTCATGCTGCTCATACACAAAGCCATAAAATGAAGTATGCCAGATACAACAAGCTGCAATCTCAGCATTGGTAGCCTTGACCTCAGGCTCAATGACGATTTCTTTTGTCAGTGAATGCTCCCACCAGTCACCCTCCATTGGGTGAGCATCGAGATGTGGTTCACTGTCTTCGTCCCATTTACTCATGGAGATATGGCACACATCAGAATTCGCATCGTCATGATGCTTTGGTGTCATCAAGCGCAGCATATCGAAATGAATCTTATACCATTTCAGATTACCCTCTGCATCTGGATGCATCTGCAAAAGACAAGGAGCCACCTCATCAAAAGTAACACTGTTTAATAATTCCTTGAATGTCATAATCCTCTTTTATCTTTATTGTTCACAGTGCAAAGATAAAAGAAACCCCTGCCGTTTTGGGGCAGAGGTTGAAATTTGTTTGGAGTTTTTTATTCTGGTAAGTCAGTTTCTCGATACTCTTTCATCTTAGACAATAACAGATTAAAGAAATCTACGATTTTACTATCATCGGTACCAACATCTGCTACGAAGTTTGTGTTGGCATCCTTTTTAAATAGTTTCGTCTCATCACAAACTCCTTGAACCATAGTCAGGAATTTTTCTGGATGATTGCCTTTGGTCATTGTCGAGAACGAGAATTGCTTGTTATTGCAGGATATACCTATTGAAACAGTGCCATTTGCCTTAATATATCTATTATTTTTATTATTGCACCAATATTCATAAATGAGGATTCCATTCCTGTCTATTCTTTTATTTGAGCCTTTGGCTACGATGTCTTGCATGAGTTCGTACAACCTCGAGTCGTTTTTAGGAGCCAAGATAGACTCGAAGTTGACTATTGTTTTACTCCTATCTTCCTCATCAAAAGAATTGTCCTTATCATAGAGTTCTTTGTATAAGGCATCAGAAATAACAAATAGTTGGCTCAGCATATTATTGCTATCTTTCTCGTTATTCTTAATACCAACAACAATCTTTCGGACTTGCTCACTTATTATTTTTATTGCTTCAGATTTGGTATGCATTGCAATATATGACACCTGAAACTGCAATTCGATTTCTTCATCAGCAGTAATTTTCTGGTCTTTAACCACATCACACAATTTCCTAAGGAATTCCTGGTAGATACGCAACTTCTCTTCGAATACTTTGGTTTCAAGAAGCCTGTATTTTTCCTTGTCTTTTTGTTCAGCTTCAAATTTCCGTTGATCTAAAGTCTGTATCTTTTGGAATTCTCTTTGAGCTTGAGTAGATTCTTCCTCGAATTTCCTCTGTTTCTCATTCAGTTCTTCTTGTTGTCTGCGCTGGAAAATGAGCAATAAAGCAGTTATTACACCTGTTGCTGCAACACTTAACATGGCTGCAATCAACTGTTGATAGGGCTCAAACCCTTTAAATACACCCATGTATGATGCACTTAAAATGATGGTAAGGAATAAGACAAAAACAACGATCAATCCTAAACCATATCCTCCTACGATTTTGTTATTTGTATCCATGATTCGTAAGTTTTGATTGTTATCTACGATGCCAAGTGTGTCCACTATCTTTTGAATAATACAATCCCTTTGAAGTTGTAGCCAAGATGTTTTGACCATCAGAAGCTAATTGAATGAATGAGCCATAAGAACTGCTTGTATATCGACTATGCCAAGTGCGTCCATCATCTTTTGAATAGTAAATACCTTTTGAGGTACATGCTAGAATCTCAGCCTCCAGATTAAATAAATCGACGTATGTCCCAGCATTGCTGCCTGTATATCGCCTATGCCAAGTACGTCCGCCATCTTTTGAATATTCGATGTCGTTCTTTTGAGTATTGATGCGGAGTAACTCGCTTCCGCGCTGAATCATTTGTGCCATATTACCAACTATTTAATATTATAGATATTGTAGAATCGTTCTCTAAAGATATTTGCGCCACCAAACGAGGGGTGACGTAGATATTCAATATTATTATACTTTGATTTTAGCATATCTCTTGATTTACATCCGATGGCATAGAATTGTTCAATTTTATATAACTCCAACAATTCTTTTAATGTTTCTTTGCCAAGATTACACTCTTTCCCATTTGGTTTACGATTTCCTCTTCCTTCTGGCGTATGATGCGTAAAGTCAACATTACTAGGATGAAAGGGATATATATTCCACATTAACGGGTATTTATCGATAGGTATTTTATTTAGACACTCCCAAATAATTGAAGCTGATGTTTCCTTATGAGGAATTATTTCTGATATCATTTTACATTCACCTTTGAAAAAGGGATTGTTTACCATCGTATTTTCATCAGTAAAAGGAATTCCTGTTAAGAAACACCCCCATCGACCAGGCGCTTCACCAATGAATATGTATTTGGGATCAATCCTCTTCATCTCGTTTAAATAAAAACGAAGGTTTTCTCTTCTCACCTCTGCCTCTTTCGAGTTCCCATAATACATATTCAAACTCATTGAGTCTGGAGTTTCTAATTTTGAAAGATAATCAATGAAAGAATCTACAGTATTCATAATTCTATGTATTTAATTCTAAATTGGCAAGTTTCATATTCCTAATTTCTGCATTTCGCTTCTAAGATATAATGCGATAGCCCCTAAATCATTATTCGATATGGAACTACTTGGATGAGGTATTCCATATATGGGAATACTATTCCACGATGCTTTCAAAACAGGTTTAGTGCATGAGAGCGTTTCTTTCCACCCGCCAGATTTCTTCGATTTTACAAAATCAATTATACTCACATCTGTTTCTTTGGATGTATCAATATCAGTTATATTGTCGAATTGGAATCGATTATTAAGCAATAAGAAACAGTCTTCTACAGAAAAACAGACAATACATTTAGGCATGAACACTTTTTGAATAACTTCTTCCGTAAAATTAAGACATTTTTCTATTGCCTCTGCACTCCCTTTTATCCTTTTAAATCGAGCAATATTATTTGTTCCAAAATAGATTGCATTGAAGAAAATAAAATTGCCGTCCTCTACGGGCTTTGTATATCCCACCCAATTAAACATCCCAGATAATCTCCATACTCGCCATTTGTTTCTTTCAAATTTATTTCCCTCATTTTTATAGAAGGAGGGATTGCCTTCATAAAAACGTGTTTTAGTGACCTCTTCTTTATAAAACCCCCATTCTTCATGTGGATTATAACCAAGAAATACAACATCCGGTTGCTTCTCTAATATCGGCTTGGATTGGAATGAAGCGCAATGCGTTCCTTTATCTCCTAATTTGGGACCGACCTCTAACAAGAATGAACAGACCCTCGATACCCAATCATCATATTTATGCTTGATAACCAAGGAAACTTCAATGGTATCTTCACTGCTTTCCATTCTGCGAGTTTGCCATATTATATTAGTGTCATCAACGTAATTAGTAAAGAAATCCTGCAAAATTGAAAGTTCGTCATTGTAAGATGAGATATTGGGGGAAGAACAAAGATTAACCACCAATTTTGATGCATTCGATAGAATATAACCATAATGTCTTTGTATAGTGTTTATTATATCGTTTATTCTTTGCCTTTGGTCTTTATTCTGACTAGATAAACGTATTTCCCAAACACTATAACAATCGTAGAGGTCTTTGAGGTCATGGTAATCAACGGAAACAAGGCCATGTTGCTGCAAGATTCCACAAACAACAGCATCGATGTTTTTCCACTGATAGGGCCAAGGACCTTGGCAAGCATTATATTCAGCAATGGCGGCTTTGCGCTTTTCGTCAAAGGCACATCCTGCTTTTTCAAAATCCTCATCAGAGATTCTTCCTGCATCGTGAAGTTCACCAAGTGCGGCATAGTTGTCATAAAGACTGGGCTTTATGCAGCTTTCAAGATATGTTATCGACTTGCCTCTGTAATCTGCATAGGCGATTTCGCGTCTGGTGCTGTCGCCAATATAGCCACCCACATTGATGATATAGATTTCATCTGCCAAGTCGATCTTTGCCAGATGCTGGCGATCCAACATGTCTTTCACACCCTCTGTCCATACCACATCATCACCAGAATGGCCAAACAGCCCCACAGAAATAACGATGTTGCCTTCGAGTGTCAGACGCTTTTGTGCTTCCAGGAATTCATCCTTGAAGCGGGTGCTACCACAGAGAGTTATAACCTTAAATCCATTAACCATAAGTCTTATTTATTATTTTAGGTGCAACAAAGATACAACATTATTTTGAATAGAAGTGTGTATTAACATAATTTCGTATAACTATCCATTTTCTTTAGGACCATAATAGGTCATTTCCCAAAACAACCCTGCTGCCAATTCCACCTCGCTGATTTCGACGTCTTTATCTACTCTCACTTTCATGCCCAGTACCTCAATCATATCCTTCTGGTCTGCTACTGCGTAGCAAAAAACATTCTTCTCTTTAACATGGCAATTCATGTCAATGGAAGGACTTGTATGCTCCCAACGAGATACAAGCCGGATATGGCGAATCGTAGGTTTTGTTTCGCACTCGGTCCATTTTTTATAAAGACCTCTGAACACCTCAATACTCGCGTCAGAGAAATGCCGCCCACTATTCACCATAAAGAGGTGATTTAAATGCGGTAGTATGCTTTCAAAGTCATACTTCTTAAATAATTCTGATACTGTCATATCGTTACATCTTTATAGTTCACGATGCAAAGATGCAAGAAAGGTGCGCCGTATTGGGGCACACCTTGTAAATACATCATTATTATTTCCTTTTCTTATTTCTCTTATTCTTTTATGAGTATAATAATGTGGTGTGGATATGTTGATAAGTGACGTAACTATTTAGTTCTTCTGATTGATCAAATTCACCACGACTTTTACCATCACGTCCTTTTCTTCAGTCTTACTTTCTGCAATCATCAAAGTAAGGGCAACGAGGGTGTTATCAGCCAAGCGTTTTGAACCGTCTTTGCGATAAAGAATACCATTATTGTTCAGAAACCACAAAAACAGCGTGGCAGCAATACGTTTGTTGCCATCGCTGAAAGAGTGGTTCTTAGTTACCAGATACAGCAGCATAGCGGCTTTCTCCTCGACACTGGGATAAAGCTCTTCACCACCAAAGGTCTGATAGATCTGGCCTATACTGCTCTTGAAGGAATCATCTTTCTCATTGCCAAAGAGAGTGCTTCCCCCAAACTTCTCGCGCAATGTCTGGATAGCCTCCATTGCATTTTCGTAAGTAGCATGGAAGGGCTCTTGCTTGGTGGTCTTGTCGATGGTCAGTCGTTCGTAATCATAGTTATCAAGCGTATCGAGGGCGTAAGTATAATCAACAACCACATTCAACAAGTCCTGGCTCTCTGTGGTATTAGGCAGTTCTTGATTGTTAATGGCACGTCCCACCACCTGCACCAGTTGGCGCAGTTCGGCTATTTGCTCCTTGCGGATACGCTCATTGACAGCATAACCTTTAACAAGATAGTCTTTTATTATCTGTCGAGCCCAGATGCGGAAAGCAGTACCACGTTTGCTCTTCACGCGATAACCAACGGAGATGATGACATCGAGGTTGTAATACTTAACTTTTCGGGTAACTTTTCTGTTCCCTTCATTTTGAACTGTCAAGTATTCCTTGACTGTTGCCTCTTGCTCCAATTCACCTTCCTTAAAAACATTGCCAACATGAAGGCTTACATTTTGTTTCGTGGTTTGGAACAATTCCACCATCTGAGCCTGTGTCAACCACACCGTCTCATTCTCCAAGCGGACATCAATCTGCGTTTGTCCGTCCTCCGTCTGATAGATTACGATCTTGTTCTCGTCCATTTTGCTATCTGATAAAACCATTCTGCAAAGATACAACTTTTTTCTTATTCATCAAACATTTACATGCTATTTTATCTCATAATATTTGTTCCACATGTTTTTGGCAATCTCAGCCATCTCATCACGGAACCATTTGGGCTCCAAGACTTCTATGTCGCCACCTTGCGACAGAATCTCCTGGCGGAAATCGAAGGTGGGACGCAGACGAACTGTAAAGATACTGTACTCATCGTTACGCTCAATCTCCCTTTGCGTCTGATGGAGCGTCAGACTGCGTAAATAGTTAGCCTGTCCTGCTGACACTTTGATTTTGACAGTCTCAACATCGATGCTCTGATCTGCGATGATTCCAAAACAATCCTCGAAGAATTCCTCAGCATTGAAGTCCTTAGGGTATTTGAAGTTCTTTTCAGTTAATACCAGCCATTTGACACGATCCAGAGCATAAATCATAATCTTATTGTAATAGGGACTGTTCCCCACAAGATACCAACGCTGTTTGAAAGCTTTCAGACAATAAGGCTCTACCTCGAAAGTATTGGCCTCGTCGCGAGTATAACTCTGATAGGTCATACCAAGCGCTAGGTTTTTCTTCAGAGCTTCGAGAATAACAGGGAGATACTGCTCGCCATCAGGAATCTCCTCAAACAACACCTTATCCTTGATGCTCACACTGTCCATCATCAGATTACTGACGGATAATGTATTGAAAAGCCAACTGCGCATAGAGCCATTTCTCAGTTCATCAGCATTCTGGATAAAATAACGGTATTGCCCACCCTGTTCGTTCTCGATGATGAGACCAAACATCTCCTCAATAGCAATGCGCCATTTATGGAATGTCCTGATAGAAAGAACTCCGCCCTCACTCATGTCATTATCCATCCAACGACGATTGATCTCTTCGAATGAGATCTTTTTGGCTTTATAGATGGTTTCCACCAGCCAAACATACTTATTTACTGTATTCTTTGCCATACATTATAACTTTTGATGGTGCAAAGATACAAAAAAGGTATGAACAATCAAGGCACAGGTCTAGTTTTTTAGCAAAGCACCAAATTATTTTCTGATTATGATTATGGAGACAGTTCAACTGATCATACGACAAATTTTGAGGGCATTTGCCTGATATGTCGCCTGTAGGGACGGTTGTCGCTACAAGTGAGAGAAGGTTTCAACACAGTTCCTCATTTTTATACGCCCGTATCAACCTTACGCCGCCCCCTGATCAAACGCACAGCACTCCTGGCCCCATGTGCTCGTTATTTAAGTTTCCTTTTATAGACGCCCAATTCCACTTTGTACTTTCCGACAGCATCTTCAGGCTCGATGTTTGACGGACCAGGCTTTTTCACCTTGACAGGAGGGAAGACATACACCCATTTAAAGACGGAAACAGGCTTTTTGCGGTTGGACATGCCACCATAGATTTTGTCTTTGGTGAGCGGGATACCTACATTTTGAATGTCTTTGACCATGTTGTTATAGAATTGGTCAGCCTCATTTTTCGAACTGAAAAAAAAGTCATACCAAGTCCTGTCACCATACCAACTATAGAAACAAAGGCCGATGGCAACACCACGATAAGTGAAATCATAGGCTCCGCCGGCATGAAGGCCTGGAGAGCCGTTAATGGCTTCGCAGGTACCAAAAGTGTTTTCAACGACCTGCCAGGCCAATTCTCTGGTAGTCATGGGGTCGCTGATACACGAGAATGGGAAATAGAGCAAGTCGCGGATGGTGCGCTCCCTCACTTCGATGGGCGTAGGAGCAGAAGGTGCTTTCAGAGTACCCACCCTATTCTGCGCAACAGACGATACGGGCAACCAAAGCAAGACTATCAGAAGCCATTTACTAACATTCATATCTATAATCAACTAAATTAATAACAATTCTATTAGGACGCACAGCACTCCTGACCCCATGTGCTCGCGTTTCTTCTGCAAAGATAAGACTTATTTACGAAAGCACCAAATTATTCTCTGGTTTTCTCATGGGCTGCTGTCTCTTTCCGCCTACAAAATTACTACATTCCTCCAACTCACTTCATCCCAACTCATCTTAACTCATCCCAATTCATCCATAATCATCCAAACTAATCTTTTTGCAAGTTGCGAAGTTGCAAGTTGCAAGGTTGCAAATGGATAATCAAAATAGCACGCACAGCACTCCTGACCCCGTGTGCTTTCATAGTACATTGTCACAAAATCACAAATCACAAAATCACAAAATCACAAAAGGAAAAATAAAAATGGAAATAATGAAATAACTTAAATAAATAATAATATATTATATATATTATAATATATATAATATATTAATAAATTATATAAGATTTTTTTGATGATTATCGCAAAAACCTTTTGTGATTTTGTGATAAGGACGGCAGTTAAGGGCGTAAGGGATGCCTGGAATGGGTGTAAAGGATAGGGTGTTATATAGATAAAGTCCTATCCTTTATAAGGTCAGGAGGCATCGGTAACGGAGTAAACAGGCAGGGTTTACGGAGTCAAGTGGCAGGGGGTGGGGAGTAAAGATTAATTAGGATTAAAATGGACGAATTGGGATGAGTTAAGATGAATTGGGATGAAGTGAGTTGGAGGAATGTTGTAATTTTGCAGGCGGAAAAGGACAGAAGCCAGAGACGTTTATATCACGCCATAGAGTCATCGCAACATCAAAAAAAACAGTATCACCTGAGACTTTTTGCGCTACAGATTTTGTATAATTTTAAAAAAAATGTATCTTTGCACACAGAAAACAATTTATTCCAAACAAAATGAAAACAACATCGTTTACTATGATTAGAAATTTATTTATCGGTATTTTTATGGCTGTCGCTGCTGCGGGCTCATGGGCGCAGGAGGCGAAGGAGATGGTTTATCCGCAGGCGGAATGGTGCAAGGCAGGCAACATCCTGATGCATACGCCTGGACAGGAGTTGTTCAATGGTGTCATACACCCGTCTGCAGGTCTGTTTGAGAACTATTTCGACGTGGACAAGGCTGCCGAAGAGCACGAGAACTACATCAAGATGCTGGAGGCTAACGGCATTCAGGTATATAAGGTCACAGACATCCTCAAGCAGATGAGTATCGACGACCTGCTGAGACTGGCTTCAAAGGAACTCAACTATGACATCAGCGACATACCTGACGAGGATCCTGAAAAGACGGAGGAATATCGGCAGAAGGTGCTGCACAAGATGAGCCGTGCCGACCTGATACGCTGCATCCTGCTCCAGCCTACCGTGAAACTCACCAAGACGGACAACAACACGGGTTATGAGGCGACATATATCCAGAATCCGATCATGAACCTCTACTTCACCCGCGACCAGAGCATCACGACACCGCGTGGACACATCATCTGCAACATGAACAGCAGCCAGCGTGCCCCAGAGACCGACATCATCGAGGCGTGCTACAAGTATCTGGGACTGGAGCCTATCCTGCGCATCGGCGGCGAGGGCCGTCTGGAGGGAGGCGACTACATCCCTGCCGGAACGATCTCGTTCATTGGATGCGGCATGCGCACCAACGACGAGGGCATACGACAGTTGCTGGAGTATGATGCCTTCGGACATGACACCGTGGTAGTGGTGCGCGACCACAAACGGTGGCAGATGCAGATGCATCTTGACACCCACTTCAACATCATTGACAAAGACCTGTGTACGATGGTGAGCAGCCGCATCAACGCAAAACCTGGCGATCCGGAATATGACACCTGCGACATCTGGACCCGCGAACCTGGCACAAAGGCCTATTCGCTGTGGAAGAAAGACCAGCCCTTTGTGGAATTTATACGCAACAGGGGTTTTGAGATCATACCTATAGACGTGGATGACGAGATGCACTATGCCAACAATTTCCTGACCATTGCTCCTCGCCACATCATGGCTGTCGGGGGACAGTCGGCAGCGCTTCAGCAGCGTTTCATCGATGCTGGCGTCACCGTGGAATGGGTGCCGCTGGAGAGTCTTATCGACGGCTTTGGCGCAGCACACTGCATGACGCAGGTACTGCAGAGGGAGAAGTTCACGCCAGCCTCACCGTCTTCCGTCGCGGGCATACGCGCCAGAGGTGAGAACGCCACCACGGCATACCGCCTCGACGGCACCGTGGCCGACAAGGACGCTCATGGCATCATCATAGAGAACGGAAAGAAAACACTTATCAGGAAAGCGGAATAAGCAGTCGTGGGGGGGAGTCTCTCTCTCCCCACGACCCTCAGAAGAGTTCTGCGGGGATGAGACGCTGAGCGTTGGCGAAGTCCTCGGGGGTGTCGAGTTCGATAGAGAAGAAACTGGTGGTGTCGACGATGCGGAAAGTGTGACCCTGGGGGATGAGTCGCTCGAAGGCACGCTCATAGAAGATGTCGATGAGCCCCTCGCCCTCGATCATCTGCTCGAGTTCGCGGAAGAGGGCGGTGCTGTAGTCGGCCGTCATGTGCTCGATACCCACACTCTCGCCTGCGGCATCCTCCGGACGGCAGGTCTTGCTGATCTCAGTGATGCGTCCCTCGGCATCAGCCACAATCTTCATTTCCTCCTCACCCAGTTCATGGCGGTTGAGCGCCAGGGCACTGCCCTCCACGCTCAGAACGGCTGGCAAGACGGCAGGATCGCAGAGGATGTCGCTGTCCATGAGCAGGAATTCGCGTCCGTCAGTATAGGGGCGTGTGAGCCAGAGGGAGAAGATGTTATTGTTGTGGGCGTAGTCGGGATTGTCGATGAAGTGGATGGTGAGAGGTGAAGGTTGAGAGGTAAGAGGCGAGGGATTACCCTGCGGGGTGAGATAGTGCGTCGTGAGGAAGTCGCGGATCATGTTGGCACGATAGCCAGTGACGACGACGAGTTCACGGATGCCAGCGTCGAGCATAGCATCGACGGTGCGCTGGAGGAGCGTACGCTCTCCGACTTTGAGAAGACACTTCGGACGTTCGTCCGTGAGGGGCCTGAGGCGCTTGGCCATTCCGGCTGCGAGAATTACTCCAATCATATT
>ONPM01000040.1 GCA_900319715.1 uncultured Prevotella sp. | reverse complement strand
CCTTTATTTAAAGGGGTTTCGGGAGATTGATGTGAGGTGTTTCACAGTTTTGGGTGATCACTTGCAGATTGTTGCCCGAAATTGCTATCTTCGGATAGCAAAATCGGGGGCGCGTTTGTAAGTATATATACTTAAGGGTCGCTCTGATGCCTTGCACAACAGTAAGGAATGCTTAGTAAGAGAGTAAGGGATGCTTGTTTAGGGGGTATAACAGGCATTAGCAACAGCGTAAACTGCCATCCCTTACTGTGTTAGAAGGCATATTTCATATCATTAGTTCGCATTCACTCTGAGGGGGCGGATGAAAATTGGATGTTTTTAATTTGGTGTTGTTGAAGAATTGTCGTAACTTTGCCATCAAAAATGGCGAACTTACTCCGTCTCGGCATAAAAAAGATTAAAATCTTTTGTTCTGCTCTCGACTTTTCGTAACTTTGCTGCCCAATGCGGAAGATATATCATAAACTGTACCTTACCATCCGGTTCTTTACGGAGAAGCGGGTGATGACTCAGGCGTCGGCACTGACTTACTCCACGCTGCTGGCCATTGTGCCCATGCTCGCCGTGGTGTTCGCCATTGCACGAGGCTTCGGCTATAACAAATACATTGAGATATGGTTCCGCGAGGTGCTTTCGTCTCAGCCGCAGGTGGCCGATGTGATCGTCAGTTTCGTCAACAGTTATCTGGTGCATACCAAGAGCGGCATCTTTCTTGGCGTGGGTCTTATCTTCATGCTCTACACCGTACTGATGCTGGTGAATAATGTCGAGGAGACGTTTAACCAGATCTGGCAGGTGAACAACTCGCGCCCCATTCTCCGCTCGTTTGCCAACTACCTGGCCATGTTCTTCCTGTTCCCCATCATCATCGTCGTTTCGACAGGTCTTTCCGTCTTTATGGAAACGATGGCCGACTCGATGGACAATCTCGCGGTCTTGGGGCCTTTCATCCACAAACTGCTCCAGTACTCGCCTTATATGCTGATGTCGCTATTTTTCATTGTTCTCTATGTCTATATGCCCAACACGGAGGTGCGTCTTTCTTGTGCCATCATCCCAGGCATTCTTGCCGGCATAGCGATGCAGGTGCTGCAGGTCGTCTATATCCACTCGCAGATCTGGGTGACGGGCTATAATGCCATCTACGGCTCGTTTGCGGCCCTGCCGTTGTTCATGCTGTGGATACAGATATCGTGGACCATCTGTCTCTTTGGTGCGCAACTCACTTATACCAATCAGAACCTGAACCGCTTCGGCATCAACCTTGAGCCTCTGGACGTTCATCCGCATGTGGAGATGACTGACGAGGAGCGCGGCAACAGCGATTTCTACGCAGGAAACATTGACGGACTATAAATGAAAATCCCCGATTGACTCGGGGATTCTTTTGTTATTGATTCATCAGGTATTGCTTGAAATCGTCAAATTCTTTCGTCATGGGCGTGCTCTGCTTCTGGCCTTGCATGAAGGCTCGGAGGCGGGCAGGGATATCGACATCGATACCGAGGATGTCGTCGACTTTCTCCTTGAACTTGGCGGGATGGGCCGTCTCGCAGAAGACACCCACTTCGCCTGGCTTGAGGCCGTCGGCGAGGGCCTGATAGCCGCAGGCTCCGTGAGGATCGAGGATGTAGCCCGTCTTTTCGTAGCACTGGCGCATGGTCTCGCGGATCTGATTGTCGCTATAGGTGGCACCGCTGATGAGGCTGGTGATACGCTCGTGGGTTGCTTCGGGTGAGAGTCTGTTGTTCTCGCTGTAGAGGTTGATGATGCGGGCGAAGTTCGAGGGGTCGCCTACATCCATGGCGTTGGCAAGTGTCTGCTTCGAGGGCTTCGGCTCGTAACGGCCTGTCTGCAGGTAATTATAGAAGATGTCGTTGGCGTTGTTGGCAGCGATGAAACGCTTTACGGGCAATCCCATCTGATGGCCAAAGAGGGCGGAGCAGATGTTGCCGAAGTTGCCGCTGGGGACGCACATTACTAGATTTGACGATTGGACGATTTCACCATTTGACAATTTCTCCTTTATGCGGGCATAGGCATTGAAATAGTAGAAAGCCTGTGGCAGGAAACGGGCGACGTTGATGGAGTTGGCAGAGGTGAGTTTCATGTGCTGATTCAGTTCAGCGTCCATGAAGGCGTTCTTCACTAAAGCCTGACAGTCGTCGAACACGCCATCCACCTCAATAGCCGTGATGTTCTTGCCCAACGTGGTAAACTGGCACTCCTGGATGGGGCTGACCTTTCCTTTCGGATAGAGCACGTAGACGTGGATGCCGTCGACACCGAGGAAGCCGTTGGCAACGGCGGATCCCGTATCGCCAGAGGTGGCCACGAGGACATTAACTAACTTTGAGGTTTGAGGTTTGAGGTTTGAGTTTTGAGGGTTGAGGTTTGAGTTTTCCTGACGGATGAAATATTGCAGGAGTCGGGCCATGAAACGGGCACCCACATCCTTGAAGGCGAGGGTTGGGCCGTGGAAGAGTTCGAGTGAGTAGATGTTGTCTGTCACCTTCACCACAGGGCAGTCGAAGGAGAGCGTGTCGTAGACAATCTGTTTCAGGGCATCGGCCTCGACATCCTCGCCGAAGAAGGCATCGGCTACGGTGTAGGCAATCTCCTGAAAGGACAACTTTTCTATATTGTCGAAGAACTCCTTTGGCAATTGCTTGATTTTCTCTGGCATGTAGAGACCACGGTCTTCTGCCAGTCCCTTTACTACGGCCTTGTGCAGGTCGGCGATGGGAGCATTCCCGTTGGTACTATAGTATTTCATGTTTTATTCTGTTTATTGTTTAAAGTTTATTGTTTATAGATGATCACTACTGAGCAATTCCTATGATATCTTCATAAGGGCGTGCATGAACTCATCGAGTTTGAGGAGGCCGTAAGCACCTGATACACAACTTACTTCGTCGTACTGCTGAACCTCGTCAGCATCGATGCCGCGATGCCAGATGAGGAACGGCACGGGCTGTCCGACGTGGATACGCATCTCTACTGGCGTCAGATGGTCTGGCAGTATGGCGATGCATACGGGCTCTGCCCACTTTGACACCTCTTGGTAGATGGGGGCTATCAGTCGCTGGTCGAGATACTCGATGGTCTTCAGTTTCAGTTCCAGGTCGCCGTCGTGGCCAGCCTCGTCGCTGGCTTCCACATGGACGAAGACGAAGTCGTCTTGCCTCAAGGCCTCGATGGCTGCCTGAGCCTTGCCTTCGTAGTTGGTGTTGGCCAGACCTGTGGCACCTTCCACCTCTACAATCTTCAGACCTGCATAATGGCCGATGCCCCGGATAAGGTCTACGGCAGAGATCACTGTACCCGACTTCACTTGCGGATACTGCTGCATCAGCGTCTCCATCGAAGGGCGGTAGCCACCGCTCCAAGGCCAGATACTGTTGGCCTGACGCTCACCGCGCTTGGCCCGCTCGATATTGAAGGGGTGACTGGCCAGCAGGTCCTGAGACTTCAGGATCAGTTCGTTCAGCAGGTCGGCAGTCTGTTGGGGCGTGAGTCTGTTCGGTTCCTCCGGACAGTCTTCGGCCTTTACCAGCAATGGGCGCCATGCTTCGTTGGGGTGATCATGGGGGGGGGCACAGACAATGTGCTTGGAGCCGCCTTTGATGACGAGCAGGTGACGATACTGGATGCCTGTGATGAATTTCACACGCTCACATCCAGCCCGTTCATTGATAGGCTTGGCCAGCGTCTTGTTCAGATAGTCAATCAGCACACGGGCATCGTCGGTCTCCAGGTTTCCACCGTTGTGAGTGATGATCTTTCCGTCTGCCAGCGTGATGATGTTGCAGCGGATGGCAAAGTCGTCATCTGCCATCTCATAGCCTATCGATGCTGCCTCCAAGGGGCCGCGGCCTTCGTACACTTTGTTGAGATCATAGCCAAGGATGGCTGTGTTGGCCACCTCGGAGCCAGGAGGAAAGCCTTCGGGTACGGTGATGAGTCGTCCACAGCGGCCTTCACGGGCCAACTGATCCATCATGGGCTTATGGGCATATTGCAGTAAGGTCTTCCCACCGAGTCGCTCGACGGGAAGATCTGCCATGCCATCACCAAGTATGATGATATGCTTCATAAGTTAGATGTTTGCAATCGACATGATATTGGCGAAGACGCCGGCAGCAGTAACAGCAGCACCTGCGCCATAGCCCTGAATCAGCATCGGATACTCCTTGTAGCGCTCAGTGGTGAGCAGCACGATGTTGTTCGATCCCTCCAGGCCATAGAACGGATGGCCATAAGGCACTTCCTTGAGGGCAACACTGGTCTTGAATGATGACGTATCCTTCTCGTCGGCTTCCATCGTAGCCACGAAACGCCAACGCTTGTTTTCTGCCTCGAGCACCTTACGACGGGCCTCGAAGTCGGCATCGAGTTCAGGCAGGCGCTTCCAGAAGTCGTCGATAGAACCCTCGAAATAACTGTCTGGCACGAAGAGGTGCTTCTCCACATCGTCCTGTTCCACCTTATAGCCAGCCTCGCGGGTGAGGATGACGAGTTTGCGGATCACGTCGGTACCACTGAGGTCGATACGTGGGTCGGGCTCTGAGTAGCGCTGTTCCTTGGCACGGCGCACGGTCTCAGAGAAGGGCACGTCGGCTGCTATCTCGTTGAAGATGAAGTTCAGGGTTCCAGAGAGGATGGCCTCGATCTTCAGGATCTTGTCGCCAGAGTTGCACAGGTCGTTGATGGTGCCGATGATCGGCAGGCCTGCGCCTACATTGGTCTCATAGCGGAACCATACGCCACGGTCGCGGGCCGTCTGCTTCAGTTTCAGATAACTGTCATAGTCGCTGGAGGCTGCGATCTTATTGGCTGCTACTACTGATATGTTGTGCTCCAGGAAAGTCTGATAGAGGCTGGCTATCTGACGGCTGGCGGTACAGTCTACGAAGACGGAGTTGAAGATATTCATCTTCACAATCTCCTCCTTCATGTGCTCCGTATTGGCCGGGAATCCTGCACGTAAGATTTTTTCGTAATTATCGAGGTCGATACCATCACGGTCTAAAACGAAGTTGTCAACGTCGGAGATACCTACCACGTTCAGTTTTAGGCGCCTCGACTGCATAAGGAACTGCTGTTGGGTGCGGATTTGCTCAAGCAGCATGCCGCCTACAGTGCCGATACCGCAGATAAAGAGGTTGAGCACCTTGTATTCTGAAAGGAAGAATGAGTCATGGAGCACGTTGAGCGATTTCCTCAGGAACCTGCCATCTACGACAAATGAGATGTTCGTTTCGGATGCACCCTGAGCACAGGCAATCACGGAGATACCAGAGCGGCCCAGCGTGCCAAACAACTTACCTGCGATGCCAGGTGTCTGTTTCATATTCTCACCTACAATGGCGATGGTGGCCAGGCCACTCTCCACCTGCATGGGGTACATGGCTCCTGTCTCAATCTCTTTGGCAAACTCGGCATTCAGAACCTCAGCAGCGGCTTCAGCATCTTCATCGCGCACACCGATAGAGGTGGAGTTCTCGGAAGATGCCTGTGACACCATGAAGACGGAGATGCCCTTGTTAGCCAGTGTGGTGAAGATACGACGGTTTACACCAATGACACCCACCATCGAAAGACCAGTCACCGTGATCAGTGAGGTGCCCTTGATGCTCGAGATACCCTTGATAGGCTTGTTGTCGTCTTCGATCTTTGCCTTGATAAGGGTGCCTGGGTGTTCGGGGTTGAAGGTGTTCTTCACCTTGATAGGTATATTCTTGACGCAGACGGGATAGATGGTCGGCGGGTAAATAACTTTCGCACCGAAGTTACAGAGTTCCATCGCCTCTACGTATGAGAGTTCGTTGATGGTATAAGCGCTCTTGATCACCTTGGGATCGGCAGTCATGAAACCGTCTACATCCGTCCAAATCTCAAGTACTTCTGCATTGAGCACGGCGGCTAAGATAGAAGCGGTGTAATCGCTGCCACCACGGCCTAAATTCGTGGTCTCGTGGGTGTCACGGTCTCTGGCGATGAAACCAGGCACTACATAGACGCTCTTGTCACTGATATCCTTGAATGTCTCTTTCACTAACTGAGTCGTCAGGTCGGCATCAATCACATGCTTGCCCAATTTCTTCTCAGTCCGGATGAAATCGCGGCTGTTCATGCGAATGCCGTTCTTGATCATCGCTGCCACGATATGGGAACTCAGACGCTCACCGTAAGAAACGATCGTGTCCTCAGTCTTCTTCGAGAGATCGTGGATTAAGTACACACCATAGAAGATACTCTTTAACTGGTCAAAGAGTTGGTCTACGTTGTTAAATAAATCTACGCGCTTTTTGTCGTCTGTGATGATGGTGTCGATCATCTGGTGGTGACGCTTGACCATCGCGTCGAATTCCTCGCGATAGTGCTCGTCGCCCTGTTTGGCCATCTGCGACGTGGCAATCAGTTTGTCGGTGATGCCGTCGAGTGCGCTTACTACTACAATGACAGGTTGCGTCCGAGCCTCTGTCTCCACAATTTCTTTTAAGCTCAAAATGCTTTTTACGGAACCTACGGACGTTCCGCCGAATTTCATTACTTTCATATTTCTATGCAATTTATCTTGCCGTCGGTACCCCTTCACAATGGGGGACTTCTCCAACGGCGGTGCAAAGGTAATGCAATTAGTCAAAATAACAAAATAAATCGCGAACTTTTTCGCGATTTACCTTGATTTACTTGCGTCCGTAGTTGCTATGCGGATTGATTCTCTGTTGCCTCCTCAACTCTTTGCCGGCATAAGGACGTGCAGGCGGAGAGTAACTCTTTCTTGGATTGCTTGGGCCTTTATAGTCCTGATAGCGGCTTGGACGGTTTGAATACATGTGGTGCCGGTCTGTGTAGTAATTATAGATGGTGAAACTCCACACGTTCCGTGAGTTGCTCATTGGACGATAAAAATACTTTGTCTTCTTATAGAGATGATACTGGTAGTCGGAGAGTACAAACCGCATGTCTGCATCGCGGCGGGACTGGCAGACGCTGGGACGTTCGCCCTGTATGGCAACGCCAATCACGAAGTCGAGGTTGATCTCGTATACATTATTTAATTGGGCAGAAGAAAGCCCTAGTTCGTAAGCCATCTTGTCTGTGAGGAACAATGCATGCTCACGGGCTTCATTAAAAGTCATTGCTGCGGCAGAGGTGACTATCGTCACCATCAGCGCCATGATTGTCATGAATTTTTTCATAATCGTCGTTGTTTTAAAGATTCTACATGTTGTTTTAATTTCCTGCTGCAAAGTTAATGATAAAAACCCAAGTCTACAAGCATTTTTCCCTATTTTGAGAGAGGGAAATCCCTAAAATGCCTATATTTTGGTTGTTATTTCAAAAAAACGACTCAATTCTTTTGAGATTTGATAAATAATGAGTACTTTTGCACCATAATTATATAAACAGACATTGAATGCTTCAATATAAAGATTTAAAGAAAAATCTGAAAAAAGATGTTTCAGGGTGTCCTTCTGTGAAAGTTGCTCTTGTTGGTGATACCGCCACACAGTTCCTTGCTACTGCCATTTGTGGTATGGGCGTGGATCGTGGATATCATATCGACTTGTTTGAGGCTGAGTACAATCAGGTAGAACGTCAGTTCTTGGACCCCTCAAGTGAGTTATATGAATTCGATGCGGATGTTGTAGTTGTATTCCAGTCGACACATAAGTTAGGAGAATATCATAGTTCGCTCTCCGTTGAACAACAGTCAAGTTTGGCAGACCAACGCTTGTCTTTTGTGGCATCGATTTGTGAGAATCCTGCTTTTGCCAATAAGAAGATCATCTACTTCAATTATGCCGAGATAGAAGATACGGTCTTTGGCAGTTATGCTAATAAGGTGACATCCTCATTGTCTTATCAGGTCAGGAAACTTAACTATGAGTTGATGAACCTCTCCCAGCAGTATCCGAACTTTTTCATCTGTGACATTGCTGGTCTTCAGAATAAGTTTGGCCGTGACTTTATGTTCGCGCCTAATGTCTACGTCAGCACAGAGATGGTTCTGAGCGTAGATGCCCTGCCTTATGTGGCTTCGAGGGTCATGGATATTGTCTGCGCCATCAAGGGACAGTTCAAGAAATGTTTGATTCTCGACCTCGACAATACGGTGTGGGGCGGTGTCATTGGTGACGACGGGTTAGAGGGCATCCAACTGGGGCATGGCCTTGGCATCGGAAAGGCCTTCACGGAGTTCCAGATGTGGGTGAAGAAACTGAAACAGCGGGGCATTATCATCTGTGTGGCTTCGAAGAATAATGAGGAAACGGCAAAAGAACCGTTTGAGAAACATCCTGATATGATCTTGAAGTTGGATGATATTGCTGTGTTCCAGGCCAACTGGGAGACAAAGGTTGACAATATCCGAACCATCCAGAGTATTCTGAACATCGGCTTTGACTCGATGGTGTTCCTCGATGACAATCCTTTTGAGCGAAACATTGTCCGTGAGAATATCAAGGGTATTACGGTTCCTGAACTTCCAGAAGATCCGGGTGAATACTTGGAATACCTCTATTCCCTCAATCTCTTTGAGACGGCCAGTTACAGCAATGCCGACAAGGACAGAACCAAACAGTATCAGGTGGAGGCCAAGCGCGTCTCTCTGTCGAAGACCTTTACCAATGAGGCTGACTTCCTGAAGTCACTTGATATGGTGTCGACAGTCAGCGGCTTTACGAAATTTAATACACCTCGTGTGGCCCAACTCTCCCAGCGCAGTAACCAGTTCAACCTGAGGACTATCCGTTATACTGAGGCCGATATTACATCTTTGGCAGAGGATCCTAACGTGATAGATCTCAGTTTTACGCTTGAGGATAAATTCGGCGACAACGGCCTGATTGCGGTGATTATCATGAAACGGCAGGATGCAGAGACACTCTTTGTCGATACATGGTTTATGAGTTGCCGGGTCCTGAAACGTGGTATGGAAAACTTCACCCTCAATACGATGGTGGAACGAGCCAAGGCTGCTGGTTATAAGAAGATCATCGGCGAATATCTGCCTACTCCCAAGAACAAGATGGTGGAGAACCACTATCTTGGATTAGGTTTCTCAAAGATGGAAAATTCTGAAACGGCTCGTTATGAGTTGGACGTCGAGGCTTATCAGCCCAGAGAATGTTATATTGAAACCAAGACAGTATGAACTACACAACAGATCATGTAGGCTATCTGACTGGGGATATCAGTTCCACAGCCAAGGAGTTCGAAAGGTTGGGGTATGTTGCCGGAGAAATTGTTGATGACGATACCCAACGGACGAAGATTTGTTTCCTGACTAAGCCAGGCGAGGTCCGCATCGAATTGGTTCAGCCTTATGAGGATAATAAGACTATGCAGAAGATGCTGACCAAGCGGGGTGTCACTCCCTATCATATGTGTTATGAGGTCGACGATGTGGATCAGGAGTATGACAAACTGGTTCAGGAAGACTGGACGGCATTATTCAAGCCAGTAGCAGCCCCCGCCTTCGACAATAAAAAGATCTGCTATTTCTGGAACTCGGAGATAGGTTTTATAGAGTTAGTGAATCGAAAGTAAAATAAATAATAAGAAATTATGGAAAGACAAGAGATTTTTGAGAAACTGAATGAGATTTTTACCGATGTGCTTGATCTTGATGAATGCAATCTGACTGACGAGACAAGTGCCAATGATATCGAGGAGTGGGATTCCTTGAGCCATATTCAACTGATTGTTGCTATCGAGAAGGCATTCAAGATCAAGTTCACTTCGCTTGAAATCATGAAGTGGAACAATGTTGGTGAGATGGTTGACTCAATGATGGAAAAACTTTAGGATGGTAGTCAACTCTGTCAGATTCCTCTTCTTCTTTATAGTAGTATTCACCATCTACTATCTGCCGTTCACAAAGAAGATTCCTCGCCGTCAAAACATCTGGCTGCTGCTGGCGAGTTATTTCTTCTACGGCATTGTTGACTGGAAGATGGTGGTCATACTGCTTGTTGCGACCGCAGTATTCTATGCCCTTGGCCTATGGCTGAGGGCTGTCATGTTGAAAGGCCGCACGAAACAGGCTTCGCACCTGACGACCCTCGGTGTTATCTTGGGAATCTGTTTGTTGCTCTACTTCAAGTACCTGAATTTCTTCGGTGAGTCGATAGCGGAGTTGCTTAATGCTGTGGGGCTGAAGGCTACGTGGACAACGCTGAACATCATCGTGCCTGTCGGCGTGAGTTTCTTTACGTTTAAACTGATCAGTTATCTGATAGAGATTCATCGCGAACATATTGAACCGTGCAGGGACATGGTAGAGTTTGCCACTTATATCGCCTTCTTCCCGACACTGCTTTCTGGTCCTATTGACCGTCCGAATACTTTCATACCCCAACTTCGTAAATCCCATTCATTGGATTATGCTCAGGCGGTAGATGGCTGCCGGCAGATACTATGGGGTATGTTTACGAAGATTTGTATCGCTGACCATCTGGCTTTGGTGACTGACTATGTCTGGGCCGACTATTCCCATCAAGCAGGATCAACCTTGTTGATCTGGTCACTGCTCTATACTATGCAGATCTATACCGATTTCGATGGTTATTCGAACATGGCCATTGGCGTGGGAAAGATTCTTGGCTTCAATATTACACGCAACTTCAACCATCCACTATTGGCTCGTAATATCGCGGAATTCTGGCGAAACTGGCACATCTCACTGACTTCATGGATTACAGACTATGTCTTCATGCCGTTGAATATCGCCTTCCGTAATATGGCTAATTGGGGTGTGATGCTTGCTGTGACCATTAACATCGTGCTCATTGGTCTTTGGCACGGCTCAAACTGGACGTTTGGCCTGTTTGGTCTCTATCACGCTATGCTTTATGTTCCTTTAGTCTTGTCAGGAGCGTTCGGTAAGAACAAGAAACTGCGTCCTAATGACCATGGCCTTCCCAAATTGAAGGACTTCTCAAAGATGGTCTTGAATTATGTTCTGGTATCATTGGGCTTTATCGTCTTCTATGCCAGCAGCGTTGCTGATGCCTTTCGGTTCTTTAGTGGTATCGTATCGACATCACTGTTTTCCTTGCCAAGCCTGCCCGTCAATAAAGCAACCATGCTGTTTATGCTGATTGTTCTGATCCTGGAATGGACAACAAGGAAGAAGGAGCATCCTTTGCAACTCCCGGTAGATGGTATCTTCCGTCATACTATTGTCCGTTACGCTCTATATGCAGGTATCGGCCTGATGCTGTTCTTCTTTGCTGGTGAGGTTGAAACGTTTATCTATTTTAAGTTCTGATGCCATGAAGAAGTTCCTTATCAAGTTATCCTATACGGTACTGCCAGTTTTCATATTGCTTTTCGGCTTGACGGCATATCTCAATCTGTATATCAGACCCCAAGCAACAGGCGATTTGGGTCGTCTTGCTTTTGTGATTATCGGTCAGGAATATGGTCAGCGTATTGAGCAGAATGAGTTGACAGATACTTATTTTAATAAGGTACGCGAGACGGAAGATCTTAGAAACATCCACGTGAATGTGCTAACGATAGGGGATTCGTTTTCTCAGCAAGAACATGCGGGTTATCAGAACTATATGGCGCAAGAAGGTGTGACCGTTGCCAATACGCGGCGCGATCTCTATGACAATCCCATCCAATATGCTTGGAACTTGTTGGATGCAGGCATCGTCGACTCCACCAACATTGATGTAATGGTGGTGGAGGTTGGTGAGCGCGATTTCTCACTCCGAATTGACAACTTCAGAACTGATAAGGTGGAAGTGGGTGAGCCTGATATGCCCGACGAGGGAGGAGAAGAGAACGTGTGGGATATCAGAAAATGGTCTCTGTTGAGAACGCGTGATTTCCTGGTGTACCGCTATGCAGGGCGCAACCCTGTTTATGAGGCAGAACTTGACCGTGATTTCTTCAGTAGCAAAGATCCCCGCAAACTCTATTTTTATTATGCTGACGTTCTTAACGGACTAACAATCGAAGAGCCCATACGTACGAAAGTTAAAGATGTATTTGATTTGTTGACGACAAAAGCCCGTGAACGAGGTATTGCCCTCATTCTGATGATACCTGTGGATAAATATGACCTCTATCAGGACTATATCGTCAACAATCCTTACGGCCATCCAAAGCGAGTCAATGAGGATGTGCGTGAACTTCTTGGGGATATACCAGAGGTGATGTTGTGTAAATATACTCTTCAGCCTCTGTTGGAAAACGGAGAGAAAGATGTTTTCTTGTTCGACAACAGCCATTGGAGTTATAAGGGCTCTGAGGCTGTAGGCAAGGAACTCAGCAGGAGGGTAAAACTACTTTTAAACAGACAATGAGAACAGTTATTATATTTTGTTTAATTTAAATTTTTTACAACAATGAGAAAAATGAGATTATTGACAGTGTTGGCAGCGATGCTGCTGAGCTGTGGAATCGCCAATGCGCAAACAGAAGGCGATGACAAGGGTAATGTCACCGGTGATGAAAATACACAGGCTGAGATTACATCGGGCGATGTTAACAATGATGGTAAACTGAACATTGAAGACGTGACAGCCGCCGCCGATTCAATCATGGATGGCAAAAAGAGTGGAACTGCCGATGTCAACAAAGACCAAAAGGTGAACGCTGCAGACGTCGTAACCGTGGTCAATTTGATCAAGGAAACCAACTATTTCTATTTAGGCACCGTAGAGTCAACAAAAGACAATTACACCACCCTTGATGGAGTAGTTACCACCTATAAGTCTATTGATGATGTACTAAAGGTTGCACCAACGGTTGCAATCGAATACAATGAACGAGGTTTTCTCCTATGCCCGACGAGCTGGGATGCAAAGGATCTTGCGCTTCAGAACGAGAATAACGGCGAAATCTTCGAATTGGCAATAACAGAAACCGACATCAGTGGCTATACACTTTTTAGGACCGAAGAGGTTGAGGGCGGAGCTCCGTGTATACTGAAAACGAAGGCTGCTGCTGAGGAATACAAAAAGACTCTCCATCCCGAATACTTCTGGCTGGGAAATACGTTCCCCACAAAGGACTATATAAAAGAACTTGATGATATTGTCACTACCTATACATCGCTTCTTGAGGCTATGGAAAAAGCATCTCGCGTTTATTCCGCAGGTGAATGGGCTGTTGTTTTATATCCCTTTAGTTGGGGTGAAAAGGACGAACTGGTGTTCCTGGACAGTGCCAACAAGAAATATTATGCAACAAAAAAGAAAACTGTTTCTGATTTCCCAGACTATCTTTATTTCGAGTCAACAGAAAAGATAGGTGCAAACACTACGATTACGCTGTCAACAAAGACTGATGCAGAGGCTGCAGGAGCAACCTTGTATGTAGCTCCGACACCGACTCCGACGCCAACTCCGACGCCAACCCCGACTCCGACCCCAACGCCAACCCCGACTCCAACGCCAACCCCGACTCCGACTCCGACTCCAACCCCGACTCCAACTCCGACACCCGTTTCGGGTTCTAGTTATGCTGTGTATACTGGTGGAAACGGAATTAGATTCGTAATAATGAATAACTGTGGTGTAGAGGCAAGATTCTCTGGTAAGGTAATCATTAACGTGTCAAACAACCCAAATAATTGGGATATTAGACAAGTCAATGCTAACATGCATGGACCTACTGTAGGTTCTAGTTGGGCATATAACGACATCATTATACCCCCAGGCAAAAGTTATACCTCGCCAGAAATAACAACAATTGATCCTGCTGATGGAAAAGCCTCTGCTAATTTTACCGACGGCAATTGGTATTTCATGAATTATGACAATGGCCCTTATGGTCATACGATATTTCTGTATACCAGGGAATATTCAAGGTCAAAAAATGCAACAAGTGGTTCTAATCATATGTATTGGGCGGCCCCACTTCAAAACACGAAACTTCTAAGAGGTTATACCTATTATTTGAATTTGGCTTATAAAAACCCCGATGCAAGTGTGTGGCCTGATATGAGTGGCAGTAGGTATATTATATTAGGTTATCAAAAAACAGGTTTATAATAATTGACCGAAACGCAATTAAGGCAGGAGCCTCATCAACGAGGCTCCTGCTTTTGTTGAGAAATTTAAATAGTTCATATCTTTCCTTGATGGTCTTTCATATATCTGATAACCAGGTGGTTATGGGTGATTAGGTGCTGGATTGTATAAACTGGGACTTTACCCTAACTAAAATCCAATTTTACCCTACCTAAAGTCCCTCTTTAGACTGTCTAAATTGCTGATTTCCTTGCCGTCGATTTTTTGATGTAAAACATTTTTTTATATAGGTGGCCTGTGCGCCCTTCGCGAAAATATTTGTCACAACGGTCACAATGGTCAGATTTCTGCCGTATTATTTGTTTAGATGATTAATTATTTGTAATTTTGCAGCAGAATTTAAGATGTAGATATATGTTGGCATATAAGAAGTTCATTCTGGTATGGGTCGTTTTCATGTTGATACCGCTTTCCGCTAAGTCTGGGGGGACGGAGCCTGGCAGGCAGTACTGTTCCTGTACGCTGCCCATTATGTTTATTAATTCGGAAGTGCCCATCACTACCAAAGAGTATTACGTAAATGCTACTTGTTATATTGATGCCCTTGGACAAGAGGGATACGAATCATTAGGCACAGCCGAGGCTCCCATGCCATTGGTTATTAAGGGGCACGGTAATCACACATGGAGGGAATATGAAAAAAAACCCTATCGCCTGAAGTTTCAAGACAAAGTGGAACCCTTAGGGATGAAAAAGAATCGCCATTTCACCCTGTTACCTCATGTGGATGATGACTTGATGTATCTTCGTAATACCGTTGGCTTTGAACTGAGCCGGTTGATTGGGATGGCATATACTCCAGCGCAGGAGCCTGTGGAAGTGGTTCTCAACGGAGACTATGTCGGACTTTATATGCTGACGGAGAAGATCCGTGTAGGCAAGAACCGGGTGGAGATTACCGAACAAGACGAATTGGCCACAGACCCAGATGAGATTACCGGAGGATGGTTGCTGGAAATTGACAACTATGAGTACGACGATCAGATATATGTGCCAGATCCAATGTACGATTGGAATAGTGTAAATATTACCATTCATGAGCCGGAAGTGCTGTCGTTGGAGCAAAGAAACTATATCACGGATTTTATTGTGAGAACGAATGATGCCATTAATGTGGACAATAGATCCAGCAAGATCTGGGAGAACTATATTGATATGGATACGTTGGCACGCTATTATATTGTCAGGGAGATCGTCGATGATGCAGAATCGTTCCGTGGCAGTTGTTACATCCATAAAGAAAGAGGGCGTGATACCAAGTTGATCTTCGGTCCTGTTTGGGACTTTGGAAATGCGTTCCAGCGAATGCGCCATAAGTTTATTTGGCAAGATCCGCCGTATGGATCTGTTTGGATCAAGAAAATCTATCGATTCTATAGGTTTAAAGACACTGTTGTGGATATTTGGCAGCCCTTTATTGGCACACAGTATCCCAAATTGGATCAGGCTATTGATGACTTCATCGAACGCATCCGCTGTGCAGTTGACTATGATTTAGCCCGTTGGCCGGATAATTATACAGGCTCTGTTGACAGTAGAAAACTGTTGATGAAGCAATATCTCGCCGAGAAAGTGGCCTACCTGACAAGCGAGTGGGGTGAGGGTATCTATATTGAAGACGGTATCACATCACCCATGATGACACAAGAGACCGATACGAATTGGTATACGCTAGGCGGACGGCGGCTCCAGGCGAAACCATTGACTCCAGGCATTTATTTGAATGGGAAGAAGAAGGTCGTGATTCGATGAGGCGGGTATCAATTCATTAATTGGGCAAAATGAATTTAAAGCGTGTTTTTTCGTTTGATGTGTTGCGTATCGTGGCTGCTTTTTCTATTGTGGCTTTATTCATGTCTTCCGATAAGTTGCTTGACGTCAGACGTCTCTTTGGCAAGAATCTGCTACGGGTTATTTATGCTTTCCTCTTTTGGGCTGTCATATACACTGTGGTTATTGAGGGACTGGGGCAAGGACTGAAGATTACTTTCGTCAGTGTTCTCAAGGGGCCCCCTCACTTCTGGTTCTTGAAGGTGATGATAGGCATCTATATGACGTTGCCTGTTATGAAAAGTATTGCAGCACAAAAAAAGACGTTCAGTTACGTTGTAGGACTGGCCATAATTACTACATTCGTCATACCTTCCATCTTCGGCCATTTGTCATTGATCAACCCCTTGCGGGCGGGAGTATTGGCTGGCTATTATGATGGCTATGGTCTGCCTTCGCTCTACTTTATTACCTATTTTATAATAGGTCACTGCCTCTATTCTCATGAGATATCCTGTTATCCTGTCGTATGAAGAATATCCTCTATCTTTTGGTAGTTTTGACTATAGTGTGTGGCGCCATCGGAACGCTTTGGCCGTCATATCGTTTGGGCTGCAGCCATAATTTCTTTTATGACGACCTTCACCCTTTCATCGTCCTTCAGGGGATAGCAGTGTTTGTTTTCTTCAAAGACCGGTTTAGGAGTCTTTCCCCCAAGTGGAGCCCTATTGTCATTAAACTCTCCAACTATAGTTTTGGTATATACTTGGTGCATCCGTTATTAATGTATGTGTGTATAAATTATCTCGGATTAAGTTCTTCTACTATTCCTTCTGTATGGTTTGTCCCGGTTTACATTGTTCTTATATATTCTTTCCTATTTAGTGAAGTTAGTCTGCATGATTCCCTTCATGAGAAAGTTTATGATAGAATCATATATAATTGATATGACTATTCTATGACAAACGAATATCAGATACGGGTTATGCCTGAGGTGGCAGCGCAGGAAGACAGGTTGAAACGATTTGTGGCTGAGGAACAAGGTGTTGATGAGCGCACCATTTATGGTATAAGGATTCTGAAGCGGAGTATCGATGCCCGTCAAAGACAGGTATTTGTTAATCTGAAGGTGCGGGTATATATTAATGAACAACCCCAAGATGATGAGTATGTCCGAACCGAGTATCCCAATGTGGAAGGCCGTCCTCAGGTGGTTGTCGTCGGGGCTGGCCCTGGTGGACTGTTTGCTGCACTGAGACTGATTGAATTGGGACTGCGGCCTATCGTGCTGGAGAGAGGAAAGAATGTTCATGAACGAAAGAAGGATCTGGCTAATATCACCAAGACTCAGAAGGTGGATGCAGAGAGCAACTACTGCTTTGGTGAGGGTGGGGCAGGCGCCTACTCTGACGGTAAGCTTTATACCCGTAGCAAGAAGCGAGGCAATACGGACAAGATCCTGAATGTGTTCTGTCAGCATGGCGCATCGACGGCTATTCTGGCTGATGCCCATCCCCATATAGGAACAGACAGACTTCCTAAGGTGATAGAAGCCATGCGCAATACGATTATCCAAAGTGGGGGCGAGGTACACTTCCAGACCAAGATGACACGGTTGATATTTAGTGGAAAGAAGAAGGTGGAAGGGGGAAAGAGATTACCTACAGACGGAGAAGAACTGCAAGTGATAGGAGTTGAAGCAGAAGAGTATTCTCTTTCCTCATTCCACCTTCCACTTTCCACAAAAGAATTCTTTGGACCTGTCATTCTTGCCACAGGTCACTCTGCCAGAGACGTTTATCGCTATTTGGCTGAAGCGAAGGTAGAGATTGAGGCAAAGGGTATTGCTGTAGGTGTCAGACTGGAGCATCCGTCTCATTTGATAGATCAGATACAATACCATTCGAAGCAGGGCAGGGGACGATGGTTGCCTGCTGCAGAGTATTCGATGGTGACACAGGTGGAAGGACGGGGCGTGTATTCGTTTTGTATGTGTCCCGGTGGTTTTGTAATCCCTGCGGCCACAGATAAGGAGCAGATTGTCGTGAATGGTATGAGTCCAGCCAGTCGTGGTACCCAATGGAGCAATAGCGGTATGGTGGTAGAAGTGAGGCCGGAGGATTTGTTTACGGCTGTAAACCCATTAATCGTGATGCAATTCCAGGAGGAACTTGAAAAGATGTGTTGGCAACAGGGGAATATGAAACAGACGGCTCCTGCACAAAGGATGGCAGACTTCGTCAATAATAAACTGAGTTTTGATCTGCCCAAGTCATCCTATGCCCCTGGCTTGATATCAAGTCCCCTGCATTTCTGGTTGCCGAAGATGATTTCGAAGCGGCTACAAGAGGGCTTCAAGACTTTTGGACGGAATGCGCATGGTTTCCTGACGAATGAGGCTGTGATGATAGGTGTAGAGACCCGCACGTCTTCTCCTGTCCGTATTGTCAGAGACCGTGATACGTTGCAACATGTTCGTATTCAGGGACTTTTCCCTTGTGGAGAAGGTGCTGGATATGCCGGAGGAATCGTCTCTGCAGGCGTTGACGGAGAGCGATGCGCAGAAGCCGCAGCACAATACGTGATGAGTTTATAGTACTATAAACAAAAAAAATCTCCGAAAAGGTTTGGTAGTTCCAAATCTTTTTTGTATCTTTGCCAACAAGAAAATAGTTTAACTAAAAGATAACGCTTTATGAACAGGAAGGAAAAATTCGTTATTACGATCAGCCGCCAGTTCGGTACAGGCGGACATGAGATTGGTGCAGAGTTGGCTCGCAGGCTCGATGTGAAGTTGCTGGACAAGCAGATCCTGAACGAGGTGGCAAAGCGGAACCGTGTGGTAGAGGAGGCGATGGAGAAGATAGAGGCTCGGAACCCTCTTTGGCGCGACGATTTTACCAACTTCTATCAGAACTACATGAGTAAAGCCGAGTATGACGGGGCTGAACATGACCAGACGTCGCATGAATTGTTTGATGCACAGGCTGAGGCTATCCGGAAGATTGCTGCCAGGGAGTCGTGTGTCATTGTCGGCCGTTGTGGGTTCCACATCTTTGCGGATCATCCTAATGCGATGAAGATCTTCATTCATTCAACGGAGGATTGCCGAAAACGCAGGATAGCCGAAAAGTACGGTCTTGACATGCGGGATGCTGCTGCGATGGTGGTAGACAACGACTACAGCCGTGAACTCTACACCAAGACTTTCACTGGAAAAGATTGGACTGATGCCCGCAATTATGACATCTCTATCGATGTCCGTAAGTTCGGCATAAACGGTGCTGTTGATTTCTTAATGAACTGTATAGAGTAGTTTTCTCGATAAAAATTTGTGTATATACCGATTTTTTAGTACCTTTGCACGCTGAAATTTCACAAGTTGGTAATTACTAAAGAATCGGTATAATGAATATTTCCTACAAATGGTTGAAGGAATACGTTGATTTTGACCTGACGGCTCAGCAGGTTGCTGATGCCTTGACGTCAACAGGTCTCGAAGTCGACGCATTGGAAGAAGTACAGAGTATCAAGGGTGGTCTGAAGGGACTCTATGTGGGCAAGGTGCTTACCTGTGAGGCCCATCCCAACAGCGACCATCTGCATGTGACAACGGTAGACTTAGGCAGGGGCGAGCCCTCACAGATCGTCTGTGGAGCACCTAACGTGGCAGCAGGTCAGAAGGTGATCGTGGCTGACCTCGGTTGTGTGCTCTATGATGGTGACAAGGAGTTTGTCATCAAGAAGTCAAAACTGCGTGGCGTTGACTCATGTGGTATGATCTGTGCAGAAGATGAGATTGGTATCGGTAACGACCATTCCGGTATCATTGTATTGCCAGAGGATTCCGTCGTTGGTACGCCTGCTGCTGAATACTATCATCTGGAGAGCGACTGGCTCATCGAGGTGGATATCACCGCCAACCGTGCTGACGGTCTCTCAATGGCTACGAGACGCAGATGCACCGCCCTGACTGCTCTAAGTTCAAGGTCGACAATCACAATCTGCCTATCGAGGTAACCATCGAGAATCAGGAGGCCTGCAAGCGCTATGCCTGTGTCAGCATCACCGACTGCGAGGTGAAGGAGAGCCCGGACTGGCTGAAGAACAGACTGACCACCATCGGCCTTCGTCCTATCAATAATATCGTCGATATCACCAACTACATCATGATGGCATACGGCCAGCCGCTGCATACCTTCGATGCAGACATGGTGAAGGGACATAAGATTGTCGTAAAGACGATGCCCGATGGAACACCGTTCCAGACCCTTGACGGTGAGGAACATAAACTCTCTGACCGCGACCTGGCCATCTGTAATGCCGAGGAGCCGATGTGTATCGCCGGCGTCTTCGGTGGTAAGGGTAGCGGCACCTATGAGACCACGAAGAATGTCGTGCTCGAAAGCGCCTACTTCCATCCCACATGGATCCGTAAGAGTGCCCGCCGTCATGGTCTGAGCACGGATGCCTCGTTCCGCTTCGAGCGTGGCGTCGATCCCAATGGCACCATCTATGCGCTGCAGCAGGCTGCCATCCTCTGTCAGGAACTGGCAGGCGGTAAGGTGTCGATGGAGATCTGACCTGGTTGGTAAGGACATCGATCCGGAGATCATCAAGGCCATCTGCCTCTCGCTTGAGATGGAGATCAAGTACGAGAACGAACAGGGGCTGACCCTTGTGATACCAGCCTATCGTGTCGACGTGCAGCGTCCTTGCGATGTGGTGGAGGATATCTTGCGTATCTATGGATATAATAATGTGGAGATTCCCACCCAGTTGAAGAGTTCGCTCGTCATCAAGGGTGAAGAGGACCAGAAACATAAACTGGCCAATCTCGTCAGCGAGCAACTGGTGGGCGAAGGCTTCAACGAGATCCTGAACAACTCGCTGAGCAAGTCGGCCTACTATGACAATCAGGACACGCTGGTGAAAATCATGAACCCGTTGTCTACCGATCTCAACGTGATGCGCCAGACACTCCTGTATGGAGGTTTGGAGAGCATCCAATACAACGTGAACCGCAAGCGCCAGAACCTGCGTTTCTTCGAGTTCGGAAACGTTTATACCTTCTCACCAGAGAAGCAGAACGACGACGATCCGATGCAGGCTTACAAGGAGCAGTATCACTGTGGCCTGTGGGTGACAGGTAAGCGGGTAGAGGGCTCTTGGGCTCATCAGAATGAGGATTCCACCTTCTACGAGTTGAGTGCCTGCGTGGAGAACATCCTCCGCCGTATTGGCGTGAAGCCAGGCATGATCGTACGCAAGAAGTCTGAGAACGCCATCTTCTCAAGCGGACTCGCTATTGAGAATCGTGGTGGTAAGTTGCTTATCGAGATGGGTATCATCTCGAAGAAACTGCAGAAGCAGTTCGGCCTCGACAATCCCGTGTATTACGCAGAACTGAACTGGACGGCCCTGATGAAGGTGATCAAGAAAAACGAGGTGCTCTACACCGAGATCTCCAAGTTCCCAGCCGTCAGCCGCGACCTCGCCCTGCTGGTTGATGCAAGTGTGGAGTTCGCCCAGATCGAGCAGATTGCCCGGCAGACGGAGAAGAAACTGCTGAAGAATGTAGAACTCTTCGACGTCTACGAAGGCGACAAACTGCCTGCCGGCAAGAAGTCGTACGCCGTCAACTTCATCCTTCAGGATGAGGAGAAGACGATGGGTGACAAGCAGATCGATGCCATCATGCAGAAACTCATCGCTCAGTTGACCGCTAAACTTGGCGCTCAACTTCGCTGAATTTGACTATTTGACAATTTACTATTTGACTATTGAAATGACCGAGCTCGAATTGAAGGAAAGATTTAAGAAGTTTTCGGTGAGGATAATAAAGATGGTCGATAGTATGCCGGATACTATTTCTGGCAGGGCAATTGGAGCACAAGTAGTCAGATCTGGAACTTC
>ONPM01000100.1 GCA_900319715.1 uncultured Prevotella sp. | reverse complement strand
ATGTGGAAAGCACCCTCCATCAGGTCTTGGGGACCGGAATAACGACGCAGTTCCATGCGCTCGGCATCCAGGACTTTCGGCAAGAGGACGGTCTTGCCCTCTGTCACAAGATCGTCGAGGAGCCTGTGAGTGCAGACTTCGTCAGGGAGGGAGTAATAGGCCATGACGGTCTGTGCCTCGGCGAGGCGGGACTTCAGACGGGCGATAACGGATTGTGACAACTCTTTGAGTTGCTGCGGGGTGTACTGCTGTTTTCGCTGGCAGATAATCTGACGCAACGTTTCCTTACGCATAGGCTATATGGGCTGTGCGCTGATGGGTGCCACGATAGTCGAACGCATGGGCTACGGGACCATCAGACACAGAAGCAGGTGCAGGCTGGGGGAAGGCCTTGCCCTCGCGGAAAAGCCGAAGTGTCTCGATGATGGCAGGGTCGTCCTGATTGAGGAATTCCGTCCAGGCCTGCTCGTTGAGGATATTGTAGATGATACGGCTGTTGATGAAGCGCTCCAGCAGTTTCTTCGACTTCTGAATCATCAGATTTCGGCGCTTCAAGCCGTTCTTGTCGGCAAAGACGACGAACTGCTCCAGCGTGTTCTGTCCCTTCAGGTAGCGCTCCATCTCGTGAACGTCGTCCATCTTATTCAGACGGGCACGGTTCTGATCAGTATAATTGTAGGCGAACTGAAGGATAAGTCCCGACATGGAGGCCTCCTTATAGTAAGAGGTCATACCAATGGTGTCCTCTGGGATGAAGATATCAGGGGTGATGCCACCGCCACCATAGACGACGCGCCCGTTGGCAGTATGGTATTCCGGACCTGTATGGCGGATGCTGTCCTGAGAGAAGAACTCTCCGTGCTGATAGCGTTCCAGCCAATCACTCTCGTATTTCTCTCCGTCGTTATAGGGTTTCTGAATGCAACGGCCTGACGGCGTATAGTAGCGGGCGATAGTGAGACGGATCATAGAGTGATCAGAGAACTCCATAGGTTTCTGGACAAGTCCCTTGCCAAAGGAACGACGGCCAACAATGGTGCCACGGTCGTTATCCTGAATGGCGCCAGCAAGGATCTCTGATGCAGAAGCAGAGGCCTCGTCGACAAGAATAACGAGTGGTATGTGCTGGTAAGAGCCGCGACCATCAGCCCGATAGTCCTGCCGGGGATAACGGCGTCCCTCCGTATAGACAATGAGTTGTCCCTTGGACAGGAACTCATTGGCAATCTGCACAGCAGACTCAAGATAGCCTCCGGTATTATTACGCAGGTCGATGACGAGGTTTGAGAAGCCTTTCTGTGCCAGTTGGGCCAGGGCAATGATCAGTTCCGGATATGTATTCTCACCGAAATTGCGGATCTTGATATAGCCAGACTCTTCGTCGAGCATATAACTGGCCGTGACGCTCTTGGTTGGAATCTCACCACGGGTGACAGTGATATGACGGATGGTCTTCTCACCATAGCGGATGACACCCAACTTCACTTTCGTGTCCTTTGGTCCCTTCAGACGGTGCATCGCCTCCTCGTTGGTGACTTTCTTGCCTACGAAGACTGAGTCGTCGACCTCTACAATCTTATCACCAGCCAGCACACCAGCACGCTCAGCAGGACCATTGCCGATGACATTCTGCACACGGATGGTGTCCTGTCGGATGGTGAATTCGATACCGATACCAGAGAACGAGCCCCGGAGGTCATCGTTAGCGATTTCGCCTTCACGGGCTGTAATATAGACCGAGTGAGGATCGAGTTCGCTGAGAATCTGAGGCATAGCCTTTTCCACCAGATCGTTGACATTGACGGTATCCACATACTGGTCGTCGATGATATGCAGCAGGTTATTGAGTTTATTGCCGCTGGTATTAATAATATTCAGGCGATTGCCTGAGAAATGGTTGGCATAGAATGTTCCGATGAGGATGCCCACCACGACACCCATTGCAATCCAAAGCGGCGTAAAGCGGTTTGATTTCTTCATTGTATTATTAGTTTAGTGTTTACGGTTTACAGTTTACGGATGATTACCTGGAGACGGGTTGATTGACATCCATGAAAATCACTTCGATGCCTGCGCGTTTCAGAAGGTCGATGCCGTCAGTGAGACGGTATTGCTCACCATAGACGACACGGCGGATGCCGGCCTGGATGATGAGTTTGGCGCACTCGATGCAAGGAGATGCCGTAATGTAGATGGTGGCACCATCGCTGTTGTTCGAACTGCGTGCCAACTTCGTAATGGCATTGGCCTCGGCATGGAGGACATAGGGCTTGGTAACATTGTTGTCATCCTCACACACGTTCTCAAAGCCACTCGGCGTGCCATTGTAACCATCGCTGATGATCATCTTATCCTTGACGACCAGGGCTCCAACCTGACGGCGTACACAATAGGAGTTCTCTGCCCATATCTTCGCCATGCGGAGATAGCGCTCGTCGAGTTTATGCTGTTTGTCTGAAACCATTATATTGACGATTTACGGATTTACGATTTGGACTTCTTCCGGCTGATGCCATTACGCTTGAGGAGGGCATCGATAGTTGGTTCAGAGCCCTTGAAGCGTTTATATAATATCATCGGGTTCTCTGTTCCGCCCTTGGAGAGGATACAGTCGCGGAAACGCTGGGCTGTAGCAGGATTGAAGATGCCCTCTTTCTTGAAAACGGCAAAAGCATCGGCATCGAGCACCTCTGCCCACTTGTAACTGTAGTAGCCAGCCGAATAGCCACCAGCCATGATGTGCGAAAACTGCACGGTCATACAGGTATCAGGCAACTGTGGCATGACCATAGCCTTCTGCCAGGCACGTTTCTCGAAAGGAATAATATCCTCATTAAACTCGTCCTTCCGGGTGTAGTAGGCCATGTCGAGCAAGCCGAAACTAACCTGTCGCATACAGGCATAGGCCACATTGAAATTACGGCTTCGTACTATTCTGTCGATGAGTTCGTCGGGCATGGGTTCACCTGTCTGATAATGAAAGGCAAAGGTGCGGAGGAAATCTTTCTCTATGGCAAAGTTCTCCATAAACTGAGAGGGCAATTCCACAAAGTCCCACCACACATTCGTACCACTCAGACTCTCGAAACGAGTGTTGGCAAACATGCCGTGCAGGGAATGCCCGAACTCGTGGAGGAAGGTCTCCACCTCGCTCAAGGTCAGCAAGGCTGGTTTCTCGGCAGTAGGTCTGGTCAGGTTCATCACGACACTGACATGTGGACGGATATTCTTCGCATTCTCAGGGCTGAAGGGCTTCTTGGTGTCGATGCGTTCCATCCACTGGCCCTGATATTCCGTCATCCAGGCTCCACCCTGCTTACCCTTGCGAGGATAGAAGTCGGCATAGAAGACGGCAAGATAAGAGCCATCCTTGTCAAATACCTCGTAAGCCTTCACGTCGGGATGATAGACGGGAATATCCTTGTTCTCCTTAAAGGTAATGCCATAGAGACGGTTTGCCAGACCGAAGATACCGTCAATCACTTTTGACAGTTCGAAATAGGGTCGCAGCATCTCAGCATCAATATTGTAGCGTTTCAACTGCAACTTATGTGAATAGAACGAGAAATCCCAAGGCTGGAATTCAGAGGAAAATTCTTTATGAAACTCCTTTTCAATCTCAGCGACCTCTTTCTTAGCGGGTTCCTTATAAGCGGCAATGAGGTCGTTGAAAAGTTTATAGACGTTGCGGACGCTGCCGGCCATGCGATGCTTCAGCACATAGTCAGCATAGGTCTTATGGCCTAAGAGTTGTGCGAGTTCACGACGGACGTTGATCAGCCGTTTACAAATCTCGAGATTGTTCTCTGTATTATCGTGGATACACTCGGTGTTCTTGGCCATATACATCTGCTGTCGCAACTCGCGGCGGGTGCTATGGGTCATGAATGGAATATACGAGGGAGAGTCGAGGGTGAAGACCCAACCTTCTTTCCCCTGTTCTTTCGCCGTCAATGCTGCCGCCTCACGGGCAGAATCAGGCAGTCCGTCCAAGTCTGCCTCATCAGTGATATGCAGAGTGAAGGCCTTATTCTCCTTCAACAAGTTCTGCGAGAACTGCAGTCCGAGGAGAGAGGCTTCCTCTGTCAGTCGGCGCAGGCGCTCCTTGCCTTCAGCATCAAGCAAGGCACCACTTCGTACAAAGCCGTCGTAACAGTTATCGAGCAACATTTTCTCCTCTGGCGTCAGTTTGCGGTGATGGCGATGCACATACTTGATACGCTCAAAGAGACGCTCATTCAGACGGATGTCGTTGGCATGTTTTGTCAATATAGGACTCATCTTCTGGGCTAACTCATCCATAGCGTCGTTGGTCTCGGCAGACAACAGGTTGAAGAACACACTGCTGACACGAGACAGCAAGTCATAGTAGTCGCTGCCATCTTTCTCATCATCGACCGTCACGATGGTATTGTCAAAGGTCGGTTTCTCTGGGTTGTTGATAATTTTCTCTATCTGTTCATCATCACGACGGATGCCCTCCATCATAGCCTCCTCGAAATCCTCTAAGGCAATACGGTCGAAGGGAACAGTATCATGGGGTGTACCATAAGGAAGGAAGAACGGGTTTTGTCTATTCTGATCAGTATTCATACACATTTTTTATTTCTGGGATGCAAAAGTACAAAAAAAGCCACAGATTACACAGATTATCACTGATATTTTAATTAATTTCACATCAGCAGACGTTCGACTTGTGGTATTTCAATCCTGCCCCGATGCAATTCGAGCAATCCCATAGTCTGCAAACGGTTCAAGACCCGTGACACATTCAGGCGGCTGTCGTTGACTTCCTCTGCCAGACGTTCCATAAGGATATGGAAGGTCTTGGGGCCTGCGGGGTAGAGGGTGTGCAGGAAGAAGAAACGCACGACTCGCTCCTGCAGGCTTTGGGGACTGCGACGCCACTGCGCCTGTATCAGTTTCTGCGCCTGAGTGGCAAGGTGATTCATCAGATTCAGACGGAACACCAGGAAGTCCTCTGAGAGACGCACCACCTCCTCCTTGTCAAGCATCAGGAAGTTGACGTCTGTCAGAGCATAGAAGTTATGGGTGTAGCGCTGGTAGTAGCCGAAGATACTCTCCTGCTGGAGGATATAGGGCGACGACATTTGCTCGACGACCGAATAACGGCCGTCGTCGCTGAAACTCTCCACTTTCAACGAGCCGTTAATCAGGAAATACAGATGGGTGCATGGGTCGCCAGCATGGATGACCTGCCGGCCAGCAGTCATTTTCAGGAATCCAAAACGTGTATGGCCAGCCACGATCTCCAAGTCATCGCGGCTCATACCCTGAAACAGCGGGAACTGGAGCAGTCTGTCGTATATTTGCAAGAGGGCCACTATTCCTCGATTTTATGACGGAGAGAGGGAGAGAACCACACGGCGATGTCACCCTTCCCATCGTCATAGATGAGATAGGCCATCAACTCCGGATGATGTTCCAGCAGTTGCCGGGCATTGTCTAATCCCATCACCATGAATGAGGTGGCATAAGCATCTGCAACGGTACAACTGGCAGCCAGGACTGTAGCGGAGAGCAGGCTGTGCTGCACCGGATAGCCAGTCTTGGGATCGATGGTATGGGCATAGCGCCGGCCATTCTTATAATAGAAATTGCGATAGTTGCCACTGGTGGCCATCGCCTTATCGGTGACGTTGAGGATCGTCTGCAACTCATGGCCTGTACTCAGCGAGTCTTCCGATGGTTTCACCACACCGACACGCCAAGGAAGTCGCTGGGCATTGACACCACAGGTGACGACCTCGCCGCCAATCTCAACCATGAAGTTCTGAACGCCGCGGTCACGCAGCAGCCTGGCCACGGCATCCACACCAAAACCTTTGGCGATAGCGGAGCAGTCGAGCATCATACGGGGGTCCTGCTTCTCAACTTTACCGTTTTTGAGTGCAACTTTCTGATAGCCAATTATCTGGCGCAGACTGTCCACCTGACGTTTCGTCGGCATCTGCTCATGTTTAAAGCCAAAGCCCCAGGCATTAACCAAGGGTGCGACGGTAATGTCAAAGGCACCCTTAGTCTCACGGGATATCTCCATCGCCTTGTTGAACACTTCGACAAAATAGGGATCGAGCATCACCTCACGGTTCTGATTGACTGCCGTGATCACCGACTCTTTATTGAAAGGCGACAGTGAATAGTCCACCCGCATCAGTTCCTGACGGATGGAAGCGGTCAGGTCTGAGTCACACTGGTAGACAATCTTATAAGTGGTGCCGAAGACAAAGTCATTCGCCTGACGGTATGGTGTCGATTGCTGATGGCTGATAATCAGCACCGTACCGACAATCAGCAGCATCAGAAATGGCAGTTGCCACATCAGTTTCTTCTTCTGTTTCTCATCCATAGCGCTCAGATATCAATGATCACGTTAAATGTGCCGCCCAACTTGTTATCATAATTGCCAAAGCCTGGCACATACCATGTCTTGTATAAAGGGCTCTCCTCTGAATGGGACAGACGCTGCTTATAGCGCACACTCCAGCCGAGATGCAAGGGTCCGAAGATCTTGGCATCGTTGCCGACAACGATCTCTGCCCAGTGATATTTGCAGGCCGCATCCACAATGTTATAATCGGCATTCCACTTCCATACTGGATCTATGAACTCTGGACGGGAAATGTCTACCTTATAGGAAGTAAAACCATAGCGTAGTCCCACGTAAAGACGGTTAGGGCCATGCTTGTCTTTCAACATATTCTTGTCTATACCTATTTTAAAATAAGGAGCCGAAGTCTTATAGTGCAACTTTGTCACCTCGTCATCATGAGAAGCCTTGCCGAGGCCAGCCTCGACAATAGGGAACCACTCGTCGTGGAGGTTTATTCGCAGAGCACCCTCATACTGCCCATTGTCAGACAACGCCATCATGCCTGCTCCCACCAGATCAAAAGACACGGCAAAGCCTCGGAAAAAGGGAATTGAGTCCTTCTGTATGGAGAAGAACTTAGTCTGTGCCGATGCCGATGCCGACACCAAAAGCAGCAGACTAATTGCCAGTCTTCGGATAGAGATAGAAATGTACGGTCTTGTCATCATAGGTTACCGATGGATTGATAAGCACAAGAGAGTCGATGGCATGGTTGGTATACCTCACACCCGTCAGTTCGTGAAAGAAGGATGCGGTACAGTCAACGGATTCGAAGTAAGGAATATCAGTCTTCTTGATCCAAACCGTGTCCACCACCGTCTTGACTTTATCTTTGAAGCAGAAGTAGAGGACGTCTTCCGGATGAGAATAACTGATGGGGAGACTGAAGGTCGAATAGCCTGTTAATTTGTTGAGGATATTATATTTGCCGTCCAGAAGGGTCGTGATATCGAGGATGACGGTCTCTCCGTCAACTTGAGTTGATGCGACAGAAAGGGTATCTGTAATGGCCCAGGCCTCTCCTTTGTTGTCACGGATTTCGTATTGGACAGAGACAATATTATCAATCTGGCACTCAATACTGGAGCACGCAGACAAGAGTCCCACCGCTACCAAGCACACTATCTTACGCCACACACCCCTCATATCACCTCTTCCACCTGATAGTCATTGCGTCCCTGAGAAGACCGGCTCACCAAGTCGGCCACAAATCCTGTCAGGAACAACTGGGTACCAATTATCATCATCGTCAGAGCAATATAGAAATAAGGTGAATCCGTCACCAGTCTCTGAGGGATATGATTGGCCAGACACCAGAGTTTGTCGGCTCCGATGACGAAGGCGGCAATGAAACCTATCACGAACATGATGGTCCCCAGGAATCCGAACACATGCATCGGCTTCTTGCCAAACGTGCTGAGGAACCACAGCGTCAGCAGATCAAGATAACCATTGACAAAGCGGTTCAAGCCCATGAACTTAGAGGAGCCATACTTGCGGGCCTGGTGATGGACCACCTTCTCGCCAATCTTGTCGAAACCGGCATTCTTGGCCAGATAGGGAATATAACGGTGCATCTCACCATAGACCTCGATATTCTTCACCACATCCTTGCGATAGGCCTTCAGGCCGCAATTGAAGTCGTGCAGATTCTTGATGCCACTCACCTTGCGGGCCGTTGCATTGAACAATTTCGTTGGAAGGGTCTTCGAGATAGGGTCATAACGTTTCTGCTTGTAGCCGCTCACTAAGTCATAACCATCCTCCTTGATCATCCTGTACAACTCAGGAATCTCGTCGGGAGAGTCCTGCAGGTCGGCATCCATCGTGATCACCACGTCGCCCTGGGCCTGTTCAAAGCCACAATACAGGGCCGGACTCTTACCATAGTTACGACGGAACTTGATGCCCTTCACGCTGTCAGACTTGGCTGCCAAGTCACTGATCACCTGCCATGAACCGTCGGTAGAGCCGTCATTCACAAAAATCACCTCAAAACTAAAGCCGTGCTCCTTCATCACCCGCTCTATCCAAGCAAACAACTCCGGCAGCGATTCTGCCTCATTATAAAGAGGTATTACTACTGATATATCCATTCTTGATCAACGAATTTACGATTTCACCTTTTCACTTTTTCACCTTTTCACCTCACTCCGCTGCATCACCAGGCCGATGGGCACACCAAGGATAAAGCCGATGATGATATTCACCGTCAGGATGTTCAGAGCATAGTCTATCGGACGAATCTGAGCCATCTCTGCCAGACTGTCCTCCATCATCTGAGTCATACCGTATTGGCTGATGATTTCCTTACCCTCCTCAGACGTTATCATCCGTGAGAAAGCACCCAGCAGATAGCCGTTGTCCACATAGGCAAAATAGAGAAACTGTACCACTGCCAGCAGCACGGCACCATAGAAAAACACAAAGATCGTATAAGCATAACTCCGGCCGAAAGAGATCAGTCCTTCCCTACCCTCATCGCGGAACTTACGCAGACGACCAGCCACGAAGAAAGGGGTCATAACAGCAAGTCCGATGGCCAGCATCCCCAGCATCTGGTTAGAGATACCCAAGATGTAACAGGCGAAACTGGCTGTCCACAGCAGGGCGAGGAAGAAACCGTCCTGGCGGGCGTAGGCCTTCAATTGCATGTATTCTGGAGCAGTCATTATTTAACAATTATCACTTTCAGCCTGCAAAATTACGCATTTTCCAGCATATATCTTGACCTTTGCCAAAAAAAATAGTTAAAAACTGAAAATTCTTACCTCTTGCTACTAACTTCTCACTTCTTTTTTGTACCTTTGCAGCCGCTAAGCAAAAATGGGCAGTCCTGTACGGCCAGCTCCCTTTGAATCCCCCAGGGTGGGAACGCAGCAAGGGTCGCGATGCAGGTAGCTGCCCACCCGCCTCTTTAGCTCAGTTGGCCAGAGCACGTGATTTGTAATCTCGGGGTCGTTGGTTCGAATCCGACAAGAGGCTCTAACTTTTAATAAACTATGAACAGAATATCATTTTTATTTGCAAGTCTTTTGCTGTGCGCCACAATGGTCAGCGCACAGGAGAAAAGCGATCTTCACAAGCGTGCCGAGGCTGCAGATCCCAAGGAGCACATCGCCACAGCAAGGTCTCTTTACATCCACGCCTTCAACGACTATTACAATCGTGGCCAGATGAAACTGGGTGTAGAGTGTGCCACCAAGGCCGCCTCACTCTACTACTCCAGAGAGAACTATTACAAAGAGGCCTTCGATCTGCTCCGCCGGGCTGATGACGCCATTAACTCCAGCCAGAAGGACAGCCAGGCAGAAAAGGCCGCCATGCATTATCTGGTCACTAAGGAGCGCCTGAATATGTACATCAAGTTGAGGAAAAGCGACAGCGCCAAGGATCAACTGAACATCATGGAGAGCCAAGCCAACCAAAGCGGCGACGAGAATGTGAAGAACGACCTGCTCTATACCAAGGCCATCTATTACTACACTTTCGGTATGAATGCCCAGGGCAACGCCGTCTTCAAGGAGATGGCCGACAAACTGACCGCCAGCAAGGAGTATGACAAGGTAGACGAGGTCTATCAGACCCTCATCTCCAATGGTCGCAAGAGCAACAATGCCAATATGGTGGCACAATCATACAGCAACTACATCGCCTGGAAAGACTCCACCAGCGCCATCAAGCATGCCGACGAGATAGCCGCACTGAAGAAACAGATTGCCGACAACGAAGCCACCATTGCAGATAAGGACAGTTCGCTGTCCACACGCTGGTTCTTCATCATCGGACTCTGCATCCTCGCCGCAGCACTCGCTGCAGCACTCGTCATCGGAGGCATCGTCCTCATGCGCTTCATCCTCCTGGACCGCAAGCAGAAGAAGACCATCCGCCTGGCTAACGAGAGCAACGCCCTGAAGGCCAAGTTCATCAGCAACATCTCTGCCCAGTTGCAGCCCACCTTCAAGAAACTCGACAGCAAGCAGCCTGAGGTAAAGGCACTGCTCGATTTCTCAGAGCACCTGCTTACCAACGCCGCAGAGTACACTCCCGCAGGAGGAAGCATCAGCCTCGACTTCAAGAAACGCGGTCCCCACTCCTATCAGTTCCTCGTATCTGACACAGGTTCTGGCATCCCCGAAGAGAAGCGTGAAGATATCTTCAAGCCATTCCTTGAGATTCGCGACCTCACCACTGGCGACGGTCTCGGACTCCCCATCTGCAAGCAGATGGCCCTGAAGATGAACGGTGACCTCGACATCGATCCCAAGTTCACCAAGGGCACCCGATTCGTCCTCGACCTCCACGCATAATCAATGCGGGAAGGCGATATCATAGTCTTCCTTGTTTGTGATTGCTTAGGGCCCGCAGAGATGCGAGCCCTAAACATTTGCGACTTAATGCTTTGCTGGAAGAATGGTCACATGGTCACAGCTGTGACCGTGACCGCAATCCAGACATTGCAAAATCGGGGGTGCATTTATAAGTATATATACTTAACGGTCGTTCTGATGCCTTGCACGAGTGATGGAGATGCCTTGTACGACAGTAAGGAATGCCTCCTATAGGGGTATAACAGGCATTTCTTACTGTGTTAGATGGCGTCCATTACTGTGTTAGAAGGCGTTTCTTACTGTGTTAGAAAGCATCCCTTTTAAAACAGTTGAAAAAACAAGACCACACACAAAAACGGTCACGGTCACAGCTGTGACCATGTGACCGCCGAGAAACAAACAGAAATGAAATGTATTTACAAAAGAATGGCGAATCATGATTTCACAAAGAAATAATGACCGTAATTATCTGGCTGTCAATAGGGTTATATAGGAGCAGAATATTAAAAGTGCCCTGGAATTTAGTTTACATTTTTAGCATCATTCAGGATAAATGGTCACATGGTCACAGCTGTGACCGTGTGACCATTCAGCAAAAAAAGAGCCCCGGAGATTTCTCTCCAGGGCTCTGATAAAGAAGGCGGCCTCCTACTCTCCCGCATTGCATTGCAGTACCATCGGCGCAGGCGGGCT
>ONPM01000180.1 GCA_900319715.1 uncultured Prevotella sp. | reverse complement strand
GAACGAAGATGCCCGTCAGTTCCGTTTCTATTTCGTGTGGAAACAGGAAGAGACGCTCGATGTCGTGCTGCATCGGCTCAACCTCTTCGAGAGCATCACCGTAGAACTGAAGTCGGACAAGATAGTAGTAGAATAAGCCATGAAGATAATCATATCTATGCTTGTCTGCTGCTTTGTCTTTGCCGGAGTGCAGGCCCAAAAGATTACACGCGATTATAACAACGTGTCGCTTAGCGAGGCCCTGCGCCAGCTGAATGAGCAGACCGAGGAATATACCATCAGTTTCCTCTACAACGAACTGGAGGACTTCCGCATCACCACTTCGGTACACCGCAAGAATGTGCCCGACGCCATCCGTCAGATGATAGGTTTCTATCCCATCCGCATGACTATTGAGCCGGGGATTGCAAATCCCAGCCAACAGGAAATCATCGTGGAATGCCCACAGAAATCCGCCCCCCGATACAAGGGCACCATTATTGACACCGACGGCCAGCCAGTAGCCTACGCCAACATCGCCCTGCTCTCGCCGCAGGACTCCACGCTGATTACTGGCGGCGTGTCGAACGAGAGCGGTTTCTTTGTTATTCCATGCGAACAGCGTCCCGTTCTTGCCCGTATCTCATACGTGGGCTACAAGACGATTTACAAGCAATGCGAGACAACAGAAATCGGAGTAATCAGGATAAAGCCTGACACTTATACGCTGAAGAACGTGACGGTGAAGGGTTATAAGCCTACAATGAAAATGATTTCCGGCGGCATGGAGATTGATGTGCAGGGCACGTTACTGGCCGATGCAGGCTCTGCCCTTGACGTGCTGTCACAGCTACCACGTGTCAATGTTACCGCCAATGGTTCCGTAGATGTGTTCGGCAAGGGTAAGCCAGAGATATACATCAACGGCAAGAAGATGCGCAACAAGGGCGAACTGGAGCAGTTGACCTCAAAAGACATCAAATCTGTGGAGGTCATAATAATGCCTGGTGCACGCTATAACGCCGAACTCGGTGCCGTCATCCGCATCAACACCATTAAGCGGCGTGGCGACGGGTTCAGTCTCTATAGCATGGCAAGAGGCACTTACTTCCATGAGTTTGGCAATGCAGCAGGCGTGTCGATGACCTATCGGAAGAGCGGACTGGAGATGAACTTCTATCCCTATTTCGTGAACAACTACACTGGCGAGGACAACAATTTCGGCAGCATCCTCCACATGGCCGACCACGACACGAAGACCATGCAGCACGGTCTCTTCACCGACCGCACCCAATCCTTCGTTCCCGACTTCAAACTCAGCTATGACTTCGATGCCAATCATTCTATCGGTGCCTCCTACCGCTATCAGACAACATTGAAATACAACAACACGTTTCAATCTGACTATACCGTTCACCACAACGACGTCCTGCAAGGACTTGTTTCTCAGACGGCTAATCACAAATTTGACGTGACTTCTCACAATGCCAATGCCTATTATATAGGAAAGATTGGCCAATGGGACATCAATGCCGACGGCTCGTTTGTACACACAACCGTCAAGCGCGGACAGCACATCAACGAGCAGAGCCAAGAATTTGAAGACCGCACGGTGAACACATCATCCACGCAGGACAGCCGCCTCTATGCCGGCAAACTGACAGTTGCCTACAAACTGCCTAAAGGCGAAGTCTCCTTTGGTACGGAGCTGACGCACTCTCATGTAGATGCCGACAACCACAATCCTGAAGGCTATATCGCAGAATCCGACAACGAGATACAGGAGAGCAACTATGCAGGCTTTGCTTCCTACGGTCTGCACTTGGGACATTGGTCATTAGAGGCTGGCGCACGTTATGAATACGTTCATTCCGATTACTACTCATACGGCGTTAAGGATGGTGATGTCAGCCGACGTTATAGCGGATTTTTCCCCAATCTCTTGGCATCGTGGAATAAGGGGAAGTGGGGGATGCAGTTTGCGTATGCCAAGAAGACACGCCGCCCGGCCTACGGTCAGCTCCGCAGTTATCAGCTCAACTGGAAATGGCTGAACTTCAGCCTCGGTTATACCTACACCAAGGACTATATGCTGTGGAAGAATGACATTTATAATGAGCAGGAAGTAGCCTACGCCCATTGGATCAACATCGACCATAAACAGGAAGTAAGTGCCTCACTTGTGCTCCAACCTAAATTTGGCTGGTATCAACCGCAATTGGAAATGGACTATTATCAACAGTTCTTCGATGCCAAGCGATATGGCTACGTGAGCAATCTGCGCCGTCCCGCTTTTTACTTCGACCTGAACAACAAGTTTGTCATCAACAAGTCTTGCTGGTTGGCGCTTCGCGGAAAATATTCTCGCGCACACGATAATATGTCGCAGGAAGTGGATGCCTTCTGGTACATCAATGCACAGGCCTACAAGAGTTTCTTTGGTGGCGCACTGGCCTTCAATCTCACTATCAACGACATCTTCAACACCGGTATGGAGCGATGGAAGATGCGCACTCACAGCGTAGAGATCAGTAAGGACTGCAACAACCACAGCATGACACGCGGCATCAGACTGCAAGTGGCCTACAACTTCAATACCACACGCAGCAAGTACAAAGGCACAGGTGCTGGTAATGCAGAAAAGAACAGATTATAACTCTCTCTCGTTGATAGCGGGCAGCCGTCGGCCTCAGAGCCGACGCTGCCTACTTCAAAGAATAGACGATTAAGAACATTTAACGCCCGATGATGCAGGATTTCCCGCTTCACATATATTTCCATATTATATTCTTATGTTCTTATGTTCTTCTGTCTAAAAAAAAGTTCTTCTGTCTAAAAAAAGTTCTTCTGTCTAAGAACAGCATATCTCCTCTTATGTCCAGTCCCATGTCGACATTATCCGTAAACAACTGTCCAGTCCCAAGGCCTTGCGGCATCATGATGTCGTCGCCATAGACGTCTGAGGCGAACTGTGCGATGGCATTCAGTCCGATGTTACTCTCCAGGGCCGACGTGATCCACGAACCGATACCCTGTTCCTTAGCGTCGGCAATCCACTCCCTGCATCCCATCATGCCGCCATGCAACGACGGTTTCAGGATGATATATCTGGGTTTGATGATGTTCAGCATGTGACGCTTCATCTCCGGATCATTCACGCCGATCAGTTCTTCGTCGAGTGCGATGGGCAGGGGCGACTCACGGCAGAGTTCCGCCATATACGCCCACTGTCCCTGACGTATGGGCTGTTCGATACTGTGGATGGCATACTGCGACAGGAGTTCGAGTTTATACAGCGCCTCTTCATATTTGAAGGCCCCGTTGGCATCCAGCCGCAGTTCCACCTCGTGGAAAGAGAACCGCTCACGGATACGCTTCACCAGATCCAGTTCCTGTTCGAAGTCGATGGCGCCGATCTTCAGTTTCACGCAACGGAAGCCCTTCTCCAGTTTCTCCTCCATGCGCTTCAGCATCTCCTCATAACTGCCCATCCACACCAGTCCGTTGATGGGAATCCCCACCTCGCCTCGGCTGAAGGCTGTATCGAATAAAAGAGGTGAGAGGTCAGAGGTGAGAGGTGAGAGGTCTGAGGTCAGAGGTGAGAGGTGAGAGGTCAGAGGTGAGAGATTACTCTGGAGGGAGAGTAAAGCCGTCTCGAGTCCGAAGAGCATCGACGGATAGTCCCTCAGATCGTCATACGGTATCTCTCCCGTCTGACACACCGTCTCACACATCTTACGGAGTATCTTCCCGTATGCCTCGTCGCCCATCGCGTCGCAACTCAGATCCGGCAGCGGCGCACACTCCCCTATTCCTTCCCGCTCACCGTCCGACAGC
>ONPM01000039.1 GCA_900319715.1 uncultured Prevotella sp. | reverse complement strand
TCCATGCACATCAGTTGGCAATACAAACTGATAGACATGATTCTTCGGCTGAATCCCGAAGTACAGATTATCCTCACGACCCATTCTCCGATGATTTTTGCAGACGGATGGGGCGACAAGGCCATTCGCATGGAAGATATAACCATTAATTCTCGAAAGTAATGGCTGACGTATATAAAGAACAAGCACAGTTCTTTGCCAATGTGCCACTGATGCAAAGTGGTGTTGTGGCTAGCGTTCATTTGGAGGATGGAGACGATAAAGACTTTTGGAATGCCATGCTTCAGATTCATCATCCTGGACGTTATTACTTTATCACTCATAGTCGTAGTCCCAAAGGATTTGACACCAAGGGTTGTGAGCAATGTTTGAAATACCGTCCTTATCTGTCTAAGCGATTCTTCATCTGCATAGACAGTGACATGCGCTATTTGTTGCAAGAACAGGATATTGATGCAGCCAACTACATCTGCCAGACTTATACCTATTCATGGGAGAACCACTATTGTGAAGCATCTGCATTGCAGCAACGGTTTGTAAAGAAAAGCCTAGACAAAGTCGCAACATTCGACTTTCCGACATTCCTATCTGAACTCTCAAAGGTATTGTATAAGCCATTGTTACTTTTGCTATATTGCCTCAAAAATGATAAGTCTGGCTTTAATCTGCGTATGTTTTCCGCTTGTCTGCCAAACCAATGCAGACGCGCGGAACTGGCCGACAACGGAAAACTACTGCTAGAAAGAATCGCCAAAAACTTCGAACCTCATCTGAATAGCCCATTTGCCCAGTCGGTTGCGAGCAGAATGCCTATCTTCACGTAAGAGGTCATAATCTCTTCGACCTTGTAGCATACATCGGTGATTTGCTCTGCCGTGGAACCTCCATATCGTTCAGAAACGATGTTCTGGTGTATGACCTACCATCACAAAACTACTGGGAAATCAAAAAAGTGGCATGTGATATTGCAGGAATAGTATGACTCATAAGGGTAATACAAGTATTATTATACAGATGAAGGTATTCGATGACCATATCACGCTGTGGAACGGTGGTACTCTGCCTCCAGGTTATACGGTAGAGATGCTGATGGAACCGCATGAGTCACACCCAAGGAACCGACTGATGGCAAACGTGTTTTATCTTGCAGGATTCATTGAGGCATGGGGGCGTGGTTATGAAAAGATACGTGAGGCTTATGAGAAAGAGAAGTTGGAGATTCCTGTGTTTGAAGAAGTACGCGGCGGCATGATGGCTACGATAAAGCGTGAGAAGTTTATGGCGATACAGGCAAAAGGTGGTGACGTAGAAAATGGCAAAGATGTCGTAGATGTTGTCATAGACAGTGTCGTAGAAAAACTATCTGAACGTCAGTTGGTTATATACAAAACGATTAGAAAGTCTGTCGTAGATGGTGTCGTAGGAACGGCAAGTTCATTAGCGAGTAAGATAAAACTCTCCCCTCGCACAATCCAGCGCGACTTAACACATCTCAAAGACTTGAATGTCATCAAGCATGAAGGCCCAGACAATGGAGGCCATTGGGCCATTTTAATGGATTTGAACCTGTAGGGATTAACTTTGCAGGCGAAACCAGTAATAACAATGAAGAAACCAGCGATTATGATCCCTGAGGGGTTACGGGATGTCTTGTTGCATGCCTGTTGTGCACCTTGTTCCTCTGCCATCGTCGAGTGGCTGGTGCAGCATGATATCCGTCCGACCATATTCTATTACAACCCGAATATCTTTCCGTTAGAAGAGTATGAGATTCGCAAGCAGGAGAGCAAGCGCCATGCAGAGCGTCTGGGACTCACTTGGATCGATGGCGACTACGACCATGAGCAATGGCGGAGAGATGTATGTGGACTGGAAGGTGAGCCTGAGCGCGGCCGTCGCTGCGAGCAATGCTTTACGCTCCGCCTGACTGTTGCTGCGAGGAAGGCTAAGGAATTAAATATCAGGTATTTCACTACCACCCTTGCTTCCAGCCGTTGGAAGAGTTTAGAACAGATAGAGCGTGCTGGCCATCTGGCTGAGCAGGCTGTTAACGGAATCTCACGACAGGGACAGTCCCCTATGTGCGATTCTGTCGCTTTTTGGGCTCAGAATTGGCGTAAGGGTGGTCTCTATGAGCGTCGTAATCAACTGCTGAAAGAGTTTGACTTCTATAACCAGCAATATTGCGGTTGTGAGTTCTCACAGCGACCACCCAGAGATACTAACGTCTGACACGGAGCGTCTGCACGATGCGGCTCAATTGGTTGGGAATGCGAATCTGTTGCGGACACTTGGACAGGCACTCCTCGCAGTCTTGGCAGGCTCGGGCCCATGTGTCGCCATCGGGCAGTGCTTGGCGATAACCCTCGATAAACTGTTTCTGACGCTCAGCATAATCCGCTGCCGTCGGCTCTGGCAATGGCAGTAGATGATCGTTGACAGCCTTGTTGTAGTAGGCAAAGTTGCCAGGGATATTCACTCCATAGGGACAAGGCATACAGTATTCACAGGTAGTACAGGGTATGGTCGGGAATCCCATCATCTGGTCGGCAATGTTCGCCAGCAGTTGGTTCTCGGCTTCGGTGCAAACCTCAAGCGGAGAGAATGTCTGAATGTTCTCCACCAGATGGTCCATTTGGTTCATGCCGCTCAGCGTGGTGAGGATATTCGGGTGGGAACCAACCCATCTGAACGCCCAGCGGGCAGTACTGTCGTCAGGACGCATGGCCTTCAGTTGGTCAGTGAGTTCTTGGGCCATATTACCGAAGGCTCCGCCACGCAGCGGCTCCATTACCACACACTGAATACCGAGTTTCTCGCATTTCCCATATAGATATTCAGCATCGGCATCCTTTCTCCATCCGCTCGTGTTGAGCGAAGCATGCCGCCAGTCGAGGAAGTTCATCTGGATCTGTACGAAGTCGAAATGGTAGTCGTCGTTATGGTCGAGCAGCCAGTCGAAGGCACTCACGTCACCATGGTACGAGAAGCCCAGGTGCTTGATCCTGCCGGCCTCACGCTCTTTCAACAGGAAGTCGAGCAGGCCGTTGTCGAGGAATCGTTTCCTCAGTGTGTCTACACCTCCGCCGCCAATACTATGCAGCAGATAGTAGTCGATATAATCCACGCGCAGTCGCTGGAATGACTGGCGGTACATGTTGACTGCCTCGTCGAAGTCCCAGAGGTTATCTCTCTGGTTTGACATCTTCGTGGCGATGAAGAACTTGTCTCTGGGATGGCGGGCGAGGGCATTGCCTGTCAGCACTTCCGACCTGCCCCTCATATACATCGGCGCCGTGTCGAAATAGTTCACGCCGTGCTCGATGGCGTAGTCTACGAGGCTGTTGACCTCATCCTGGTCATTTGGCAGGCGCATCATGCCGAAGCCGAGCAGGGAGATCTGATTGCCAGAACCGTGCTGCACGCGGTAGGTCATACGATTCTCTATGCTTTCCTTGTTTTGTCGGGCCAGTGCGTTCAATGGCTCCATTGCCATCAGAGCCATGGCTGATCCTGTGCCGAGGCCAAGTCTGCGAAGGAACTCTCGACGGCTCATGTCTGGTTTTTCTCGTTTCATCCTAATAGCATTTGTGGGTTTGTGGTGCCAAAGTTACGAAGAATATTTAAGAAAAACAACAAAAACGGGCTTAAAGTTTTGCGAGTCTCATTTTTTTGTTGTAATTTTGCGCCCTAAAATAAATAATGTGCTTAATTAGATTGAAAATTAACGTTTATAGTTTGTAGATTATGTCCAACACTAACACTTATGTCGGTTCCAAAATCAAGGGACTCAGAGAGACGAAAAACCTCAGCATCGAAGAAGTGGCTGAGAGCACAGGTCTGTCGGTAGAGCAGATCAACAGCATTGAGAACGACCAGAACCTGCCCTCGTTAGGGCCGCTGATCAAGATAGCCCGTGCACTGGGTGTGCGACTGGGTACCTTTATGGACGACAACGACGCATTAGGTCCTGTGGTGACACGTGCAGCAGACCGTGAACGTGAAAGCAGCATCAGTTTCTCGAACGGTGCCACCGATGCCCGTAAGCACATGGAGTATCATCCCCTGGCCCAGCAGAAGGCCGGCCGTCATATGGAGCCGTTCATCATCGACATCAACCCCGAGGAGAATACCGACTATAAACTCTCTGCCCATGAAGGTGAGGAGTTCATCTACGTGATGCAGGGCGAAGTGGAAGTGGAATACGGTAAGGAGAAGTATTCGCTGAAGGAAGGCGACTCGATCTACTATGACTCTATCGTGAAGCATCATCTGCACGGTGCCCCAGGTAAGAGTGCCAAGATTCTTGCACTCATTTACATCCCGTTCTGATTTTTAGACAGAAGAACATAAGAACAGAAAGATTGTATGAGCAACGTGAAATTAGATATGGCAGGCAGACCGCTGCCAGACAGGACCTATCCTGCCGAGACCGGCAGTGAGGGTTATACACTCCATGAGCGCACCCTCGGCCAGTGGCTTGAACACTGGGCTGAGACCACGCCCGATAAAGAATATATCGTCTATAGTGACCGTGACCTGCGCTTCACCTGGAGCAAGTTCAATGAGCGAGTGGACAACCTCGCCAAGGGCCTGATCGCCATCGGTGTGGAGCGGGGTTCGAACGTGGGTATCTGGGCGACAAACGTACCCGACTGGTTGACGTTTCTCTATGCCACAGCGAAGATCGGTGCCGTGCTGGTGACGGTGAACACGAACTACAAGCAGAGTGAGTTGGAGTATCTCTGTAAGGACTCTGACATGCACACCCTCTGTATCACCGACGGTACATGGGACTGTAACTATGTGGATATGACCTACACGATGCTGCCCGAACTCAAGACCTGTGAGCGCGGCCATCTGAACAGCGAGCGCTTCCCTTATATGAAGAACGTGGTGTTCATCGGTATGGAGAAGTATCGCGGCATGTTCAACACCGCTGAGTTGCTGTTGCTGGGACAGAACGTGGAGGACGAGACCCTGCTGGAGATGAAGAGCAAGGTGACCTGTCACGATGTCTGTAATATGCAGTATACCTCAGGCACGACGGGCTTCCCGAAGGGTGTGATGCTGACGCACTATGGCATTGCCAACGACGGTTTCTTCACGGGAGAGAACATGGGCTTCACACAGGATGACAAACTCTGTGTCTGTGTGCCGTTGTTCCATTGCTTCGGTGTGGTGCTTGCTACGATGAACTGTCTGACGCACGGCTGTACCGAGGTGATGGTCGAGAAGTTCGACCCGCTGGTGGTGCTGGCCTCTATCCATAAAGAAAGATGTACGGCCGTCTATGGCGTGCCCACGATGTTTATCGCCGAACTGAACCACCCGATGTTCTCGATGTTCGACCTGACCTGTCTGCGAACGGGTATCATGGCAGGTTCGCTGTGTCCTGTGGAACTGATGAAGCAGGTCTCAGAGAAGATGTATATGACCATCACGAGTGTGTACGGACTGACGGAGTCGTCGCCAGGCATGACACAAACCTGTCTGAATGATACCTTCGAGCAGCGCTGCACGACCGTAGGCCGCGACTATCCGTTTGTCGATGTGAAGGTGCTCGACCCAGAGACTGGTGAGGAGTGTCCTGTCGGCGTACAGGGTGAGATGTGCTGTAAGGGCTTCAACGTGATGAAGGGCTACTACAAGAACCCCGAGGCTACGGCTGAGGTGATTGACAAGAACGGCTATCTGCACTCGGGCGACCTGGGCGTGAAAGACGAGCAGGGCTTCTATAAGATCACGGGTCGCATCAAGGACATGATCATCCGTGGTGGTGAGAACATCTATCCGCGTGAGATCGAGGAGTACCTCTATCACATGCCCGGCATCCGTGACGTACAGGTGGCTGCCGTGCCGTCGAAGAAATACGGTGAGGCCGTTGGTGCCTTCATCATTCTGGAAGAGGGTGTGAAGATGGAGCCCGAGGACGTGCAGGAGTTCTGCCGAGGTAAGATTGCCCGTTATAAGATTCCGAAGTACGTGTTCTTCATCGACCAGTTCCCGCTGACAGGCTCCGGCAAGATCCAGAAGTTCAAACTGAAGGAGATGAGCCTCGCCCTCTGCGAGAAATTCGGATATGAGGTGATATAGTTGATAGTTTAAAGTTTATAGTTTATAGATGATATGTTCTATAGGCAGAAGGGCTTGCAGGGTAATCAGCTATAAACTATAAACTCTCAACAATAAACAAAAAAGAAAGATGTTTGAGAATTTAAGTGACAGATTAGAGAGATCGTTTAAGATACTGAAAGGTGAGGGAAAGATCACCGAGATCAATGTCGCCGAGACCCTGAAGGACGTCCGCCGTGCACTGCTTGATGCCGACGTCAACTATAAGGTGGCCAAGAACTTTACCGACACGGTGAAGCAGAAGGCGCTGGGTATGAACGTGCTGACGGCTGTGAAACCGAGCCAGTTGATGGTGAAGATCGTTCACGACGAACTGGCCGAACTCATGGGTGGTACAGCCTCAGAACTGAAGGTCGAGGGACGTGCAGGAGCCCCTGCCATTATCCTGATGTCGGGTCTGCAGGGTTCTGGTAAGACCACGTTCAGCGGTAAACTGGCCAACCTGTTGAAGACCCGCAACCACAAGAAGCCCTTGCTGGTAGCCTGCGACGTGTACCGTCCGGCTGCCATCGAGCAGTTGAAGGTTGTCGGTGAGAGTGTCGGTGTGCCCGTCTATACTGAGCCTGACAACAAAAATGTCGTAGAGATAGCCAACCACGCCATCGCCGAAGCCAAGGCCAAGGCCAACGATGTGGTCATCATCGATACCGCCGGTCGTCTGGCTGTCGATGAGGAGATGATGCAGGAGATTGAGACGCTGAAGAAGGCCGTCAATCCCAACGAGACGCTCTTCGTGGTCGACTCGATGACGGGTCAGGATGCCGTGAATACCGCCAAGGAGTTCAACGACCGTCTCGACTTCGACGGCGTGGTGCTGACCAAACTCGATGGTGATACCCGTGGTGGTGCAGCCCTCTCCATCCGTACGGTGGTGACGAAGCCCATCAAGTTCGTCGGTACGGGTGAGAAGATGGAGGCCATCGATGTGTTCCATCCGGAACGTATGGCCGACCGTATCCTTGGTATGGGTGATGTCGTATCGCTCGTCGAGCGGGCACAGATGCAGTACGACGAGGAAGAGGCCAAGCGCCTGGAGAAGAAGATCCGTAAGAACAAGTTCGACTTCGACGACTTCATGGGTCAGATCCAGCAGATCAAGAAGATGGGCAACCTGAAGGATCTTGCCTCGATGATCCCTGGAGTAGGCAAGCAGATCAAGGACCTTGACATCGACGACGACGCCTTCAAGGGCATTGAGGCCATCATCAACTCGATGACACCGAAGGAGCGTCAGAATCCCGATATCATCAACCAGAGCCGTCGCCGTCGTATTGCTGCTGGTTCAGGTACGAAACTCGACGATGTGAACCGCTTGATGAAGCAGTTTGACCAGACGCGTAAGATGATGAAGATGGTCAGTGGCATGGGCTCATCGAAGATGGCTCAGATGGCCAACGCGATGAAGGCCATGAAGGGAGGAGGAATGCCGAAATTTTAACTTTGTTTACAGTTGACGGTTTACAGTTTACAGATGATATGCTGGCAAGCCGTTCTGACTATAGAAGTAATCCGCTCGAGCTTTGCTCGCTTGCTACCGAAGGGACGCAAGAACTGTAAACCGTAAACTGTAAACTGTAAACAGAAAAAATATGCAACTAATTGACGGAAAAGCAACAGCAGCAGCCATTAAGGCTGAGATTGCCGAAGAGGTAAAGGAGATCATGGCTCGTGGTGGCAAACAGCCCCATTTGGCAGCAGTGTTGGTAGGTCACGACGGTGGTTCGGAGACTTACGTTAAAAATAAGGTACTCGCGTGCGAGGCTTGTGGCTTCAAGTCCACACTTATCCGTTTTGAGGATAACATCACCGAGGCCGAACTCCTGGCTTGTGTGGATAAACTGAATAAGGACGACGATGTCGACGGCTTCATCGTACAACTGCCTCTGCCGAAGCATATCGATGAGCAGAAGATCATCGAGGCCATCGACTATCGTAAGGATGTCGACGGTTTCCATCCCATCAATGTCGGCCGTATGGCCATCGGCCTGCCGTGTTTCATCTCGGCCACGCCGCTGGGCATCATCACCCTGTTGAAGCGCTATGGCATCGAGACCTCAGGTAAGAAGTGTGTCATCCTCGGACGTTCAAACATCGTCGGTAAGCCCATGGCCCAGTTGATGATGCAGAAACAGTATGGCGACGCCACCGTCACCGTCTGCCACTCGCGTTCGAAGACCCTGAAGGAAGAGTGCCGTGCAGCCGATATCATCATCGCCGCCATCGGACAGCCCGATTTCGTGACGGCTGATATGGTGAAGGAGGGGGCTGTGATCGTCGATGTGGGTACTACCCGAGTGCCTGATGCCACCCGTAAGAGCGGTTTCCGCCTGAATGGTGACGTGAAGTTCGACGAGGTCAGTCCGAAGTGTTCATACATCACGCCTGTTCCTGGCGGGGTGGGGCCGATGACCATCTGTTCGCTGATGAAGAACACCCTCGCTGCCGGGAAAAAGGAGTATTATAAGTGAAGCATGAAGCCTGAAGAATTGATGTCGGCAGAGGATTGGTACGAGCAGGGCAATGCCTTTCGCAAAGAGTCGAAATGGCATGAGGCCATCAACTGCTATATCCAGGCCATCGAACTCGACCCCGACAGTCCTGCTGTCGAGGCCAAGCGTATGCTCGACGATATCATGGCCTTCTATTGTAAAGATATGTATAATCCGTGAACGAAGAGGGTTTTGAACAGTCTGATCTGGTCATGCGTGTCGCAACCCAGGTGATCTGCCACACGCTGGTGAACTGTCAGGATCTTTTTCTGCAGGAGCGCTTTGCCGTGGCCCATGCCATCCTCCAGCGGGTGATGACCACACACCTTTGCAACCACAAACTGACCAAGGAGGGGCTGGTCTATGAATATAAGGGCCAGCCGTTTGAACTGCATGAGGAGTATAAGACGATGACCCTGACTCGCACAGTATACGAGCATCTGGCCATGTTCTACTTCCTCTTCGAGCATCCGAAGACAGATGAGGAGCGTGAGACCGTATGGAAGAATTGGCAGAGTGATAACTGGCGGGAGATGATATCCTTCAGCCAGGCCTGGCGATACCTCTTTAAGAACAAGGAGATGGCATCGTTTTATCGGCAACTGAGCATGCACTGCCATCCCATGTATCAGGGGCTGGTGCAGTATCAGAACCAGGATGTGGCTGATGAAGGTAACGCCGCCGTGCCACTCTTTTTCTCCTCCTGTTTCCTGGCACAACTGACACGCTTGTTCCTGAAACAGGTACCTGACGGATGGGACATGCTCCGCAAGGAGTTCACCGAGCGCGAACTCTCCACCTTCAAAGGCCTCTCGCAAATGTGTAAATCTTAGCATGTGGCTGCTTTAGCCTGTATGCCTCCATTAGAGGGGGCGAGAGAATACAATATAATATGTAATTTTATATCCGCAGATGTCGCCAGAGGCATCGTGGAATCCTTTTCCATAGGCTGGTCAGCAGACGGTATTTCCAGTCGATGACCTGGATGTGCCTGCGGTGGTGGATGGCGGAAAGGATATCCCTGGCCACACTCTCGGGCTTGAGCATCATCGGATAACGGAAGTCGCCGTCGAGCAGGGCGGTATCTACGAAGCCCGGACGGATATCGGTGAATCGGATCTTCAGCCCCCGGCTGTTGGCTTGTTGTTCGAGAGCCTGCAGGTAGACATTCTGCATGGCTTTGGTAGCCGAGTAACTGGGGGCGGGACCAAGCCCCTTCGTGCCTGCTATGGAGGTGATGGCAGCGATATGTCCACGACCCTGTTCAGCGAAGTAGCGATAGGCCTCGCCGATCATTCTGGTGAAGCCCATAGCGTTGGTCTGCATGGTCGCCAGTTCGATGCCTTCCTCCAGTTCCCGGTTCTGCTTGCCGATGCCTGAGGCATAGAAGAAGAGGTCCATGCCGCCTATGCGGCCGATGAGCGTTCTCAGCCTGGCGGGCGCATCCTCCTGCGTGACATCGATCCTCTCGATCGCAGTGGCACCCAGTTCTTTCAGACGTTCCTCCCTCCTGGCTGCAGCGCCGACCGTCCAACCTTCCCTTATCAGCAGTCTTGTTACTTCTCTTCCGATACCTGAAGAGGCTCCGATGACAATTGCCTTTTTCATCATTCCTTATTGATTTTCGTGTCATTGACGATGCAAAGGTAGGGCAAAAAGTGAAAAATGGAAAGAAATAATCCATTTTCTTTTGCATTTTGCTCACTTATTTGTACCTTTGCACCCCGAAATTGAGAGTTTAATGCATTAAACAGGATAATATGGCAAAATTAAAAGGTGCTATTGAGGTGAATACTGAGCGCTGCAAGGGATGCCAGTTGTGCATCATTGCCTGCCCTCAGAAGGTCATCGCTCTGGCCAACAAAGTGAATTTGCACGGTTATCCGTATGTGGAGGCTGTCAACGAGGAGGCCTGTGTGGGCTGTGCCTCGTGCGGCATCGTCTGCCCCGATGGATGTATCACCGTGTATCGTAAAAAAGTGGAGGAATAAGTTATGGCAGAAGAACGTGTAATCGAGAACTCGCTTGCTACCGAAGGGACGCAAGAAGTTGTCATTGCCCATGCTGCTATTCGTTGCGGATGCGACGGCTATTTCGGCTATCCTATTACTCCGCAGAGTGAAGTGATTGAGACGCTGGCAGAACTGAAGCCGTGGGAGACTACCGGTATGCAGGTGGTTCAGGCCGAGAGTGAACTGGCCAGTATCTATATGGTCTATGGTGCAGCCGGAGCAGGTAAGCGTGCCATGACCTCGTCAAGTTCTCCTGGTATCGCCCTGATGCAGGAGGGTATCACCTACATGGCTGGTGCCGAGGTGCCGGGCGTGTTTGTGAACGTCCAGCGCGGCGGCCCTGGTTTGGGAACGATCCAGCCTTCGCAGGGTGACTATTTCCAGGCTACCCGCGGTGGTGGTAACGGTGACTACAAGGTAATCGTGCTGGCTCCTAACTCTGTACAGGAGATGGCCGACTTCGTAGATCTCGCCTTTGAGTTGGCATTCAAGTATCGTAACCCTGCCATGATTCTGTCCGACGGTGTGATCGGTCAGATGATGGAGAAGGTGGTGTTGCCGCCACAGAAACCCCGTCGTACTGACGAGGAGGTTATCAAGCAGTGTCCCTGGGCCTCTACAGGTAAGCCTAAGAATCGTGAGCGCGTCGTGATCACCTCTTTGGAGTTGAAGCCAGAGATCATGGAGCAGCGCAATCTTGCCTTGCAAGAGAAATATCGTAAGATTCAGGAGAACGAGGTCCGCTTCGAGGAGCAGCATATGGATGATGCAGAGTATGCCATCGTGGCCTTCGGAAGTGCTGCCCGTCTGTCGGAGAAGGCTATCGAGATTGCCCGTGAACAGGGCGTCAAGGTCGGCCTGTTCCGTCCGATCACGCTGTTCCCGTTCCCCATCAAGCAGATTGAGGCATTGTCGAAGAAGGTGAAGGGTATCCTCGTGGTGGAGATCAATGCAGGACAGATGGTACAGGATGTGCGTCTGGCTGTGAATGGTGCCATTCCCGTAGAGCAGTTCGGTCGTCTCGGCGGTATTGTTCCAGAACCCGAGGAAATCGTAGAGGCTTTAAAGCATTTGACAATTTGACAATTTACGATTTGACAATCTGGCTGTGCGCCAATTGTGAAATAGTGAAAGAGTAAAATAGTGAAATAAGAAAATGGATAGAAATCAGATAGTTCAACCCGAGAATATCGTCTGCAAGAAGCCGACGCTCATGAACGACAATAATATGCACTACTGTCCGGGCTGCTCGCACGGTGTGGTGCATAAACTCATTGCCGAAGTGATCGAAGAGATGGGTATGGAAGATAAGGCTGTAGGCGTATCGCCTGTAGGCTGTGCCGTCTTCGCGTACAATTATATAGATATCGACTGGCAGGAGGCTGCCCATGGTCGTGCTCCCGCATTGGCTACGGGTATCAAGCGCTGCTGGCCTGATCGTCTGGTGTTCACCTATCAGGGTGACGGTGACCTTGCCTGTATCGGTACTTGTGAGACCATCCATGCCCTGAATCGTGGCGAGAATATCGTCATCATCTTCGTCAACAATGCCATCTATGGTATGACGGGCGGTCAGATGGCACCTACCACGCTGATTGGTCAGAAGACCTCTACTTGTCCTTATGGCCGTGATCCTCAGTTGCACGGTTATCCCCTGAAGATGGCAGATATCGCTGCTGGTCTGGAGGGTACCTGCTATGTCACTCGTCAGAGTGTAGAGAGTGTGGTCTCAATCCTCAAGGCGAAGAAGGCGCTGCGCAAGGCTTTCGAGGCTTCGATGGCTGGCAAGGGCTCAAGCCTCGTGGAGTTCGTCTCTACCTGTAACAGCGGATGGAAACTGACTCCTGCCAAGGCAAACGAATGGATGAAGGAGAACATGTTCCCCTTCTATCCCAAAGGTGACCTCAAGGATACAACGAAATGAGAATAATCAACTATAAACTATAAACTCTAAACAATAAACAAGAAGAAAAAGATAAAACGATGAAAAAGGAAATAATTATCAGTGGTTTCGGAGGTCAGGGCGTGCTTTCGATGGGTAAGATTCTGGCCTATAGTGGACTGATGGAGGACAAAGAGGTGACTTGGATGCCTGCTTACGGTCCTGAGCAGCGTGGTGGTACAGCCAATGTGACTGTGATCGTCAGCGACGAGCGCATCTCTTCGCCCATCCTCAGCAAGTACGACATCGCCGTGGTGCTGAACCAGCCTTCACTGGAGAAGTTCGAGCCGAAGATCAAGCCCGGTGGTATTCTCATCTATGATGGCTTTGGCATCATCAATGGACAAGGCTGCTGAGATGAAGAACGGTAAGGTGTTCAATATGATTGTCCTCGGCGGTCTGCTGAAGGTGGCTCCCGTCGTCAGCGACAAGGGTGTGGAGAAGGCTTTGAAGAAGACGCTGCCTGAGCGCCATCATGACCTCATACCCTTGAATATGGAGGCCCTCAAGGAAGGAGCCAAGATTATCCAGGAGGTCTAAGAAATCTTTGTGTTAGTCAAGAATTTGAGAATTAGAGAATTATTGCTTAGCCCAGAAGCGGAGGCCTTTAGCGAAGCGACAATTCTCTAATTCTCAAATTCTTGATAAAAATATTTGCTCTTTATTATATTCCCTTCATGGAGAGGGAGATACGGTTGCGTCGACGGTCTACCTCGATGACTCGGACCTGTATGTGCTGATGGAGTTTCACCACGTCGAGCGGATGGGCGATACGACGATTGGCCATCTGTGAGATATGTACCAGTCCGTCCTGATGGACGCCGATATCGACGAAGGCTCCGAAGTTGGTGATGTTTGTGACGATACCAGGCAATACCATACCCTCTACGAGGTCGTCGATGGTGGAGACATTCTTGTCGAACTCAAACTCCTCTAACTGTTCACGAGGGTCGCGTCCAGGCTTCTCCAGTTCCTTCATGATATCCGTCAGGGTAGGGATACCCACCTCGGCTGTCACATATTTCTTGATATCGACGGCTTCACGTTTTTCTTTATTATTAATAAGGTCAGCGACGGTGCAGGCATGATCCTTGGCCATCTGCTCGACGATAGGATAACTCTCTGGATGGACAGCAGAGTTATCGAGCGGGTTCTTGGCATCAGGGATACGCAAGAAGCCTGCGCATTGCTGATAGGCAGAAGGGCCGAGACGTGGCACCTTTTTCAGTTCGGCGCGAGAGGTGAAGGCACCATGTTCCTTGCGATAGTCCACAATATTCTTGGCCAGAGTGGGACCGAGACCACTGACATACATCAGCAGATGCTGTGAGGCGGTGTTCAGGTTGACGCCAACAGAGTTCACACAACTCTCCACGGTCTGGTCGAGGGAGTGTTTGAGTTTTGTCTGGTCCACGTCATGCTGATATTGTCCGACGCCGATGCTCTTCGGATCAATCTTCACCAGTTCGGCGAGGGGATCCATGAGACGACGGCCGATGGAGACAGCACCACGAACGGTCACATCCTCATCGGGGAACTCTTCACGGGCAATCTTCGAGGCGGAATAGACAGAGGCACCTGACTCCGAAACAACGAAGACCTGGGGTTTGAGTGTTGAGGTTTGAGATTTGAGGTCTGTGTCGATGTTATATTTCCCTGCGAGGGCATCCTTGATGAAATGCTCTGTCTCACGGCTGGCCGTACCATTGCCGATGGAGATGGCCTCAATCTGATATTTCTTGATCATCTTCTGGATGGCGACGGCAGCCTCTGTCCGCTTGTTGACGGGCGGGTGGGGGAAGATGGCCTCATGGTGGAGCAGGTTGCCTTGGGCATCGAGGCACACCACCTTACAGCCAGTACGGAAGCCGGGATCGACGCCCATCACCCTTTTCTGTCCAAGAGGCGCACCCAGCAACAGTTGGCGCAGGTTCTCTGCAAACACATGGATAGCCTCTTCGTCGGCCTTCTCCTTGCTAAGTGCAGCAAACTCCGTCTCGATGGCAGGCTTAAGCAGACGTTTGTAGCCGTCGTCGATAGCCTCGGCCACCAGTTGTCCGCAAGGGGTGTTGCCATAGATATAATGACGCTTCAGCCGTTCTGCGGCCTCCTCGTCGTTAGGGGAAATCGTGACGCGGAGGATACCCTCGTCCTCACCCCGTCGCATGGCCAGCAGACGGTGGGATGAGCAGCGCTTCAGAGGCTCCGACCAGTCGAAGTAGTCGCTGTACTTGGCGGCTTCGTCAGTATCGGCCTTGGCCTTGATGACCTTCGAAGAGATGATAGCCTGACGACTGAAGGCGTTGCGGAGTTGCTGACGGCTGCGCTCGTCCTCGCTGACGGTCTCGGCGATGATGTCCTGAGCGCCCTTGATAGCAGCATCCGCATCTTTCACGTCGCCCTTGATAAAGCGTTCTGCAGCGCGCTCGGGGTCTCGTTCTCGCTGGACGAGGAGAATCTGTGCCAAAGGCTCCAGTCCCTGCTCACGAGCCACCTGGGCTCTGGTTCTGCGCTTAGGCTTATAGGGCAGGTAGATATCCTCCAGTTCTGTAGCGTCCCAGCAGGCGTCGATGCGCTGTTGCAGTTCGGGCGTCATCTTCTCGAGGTCGGTGATGGTCTTCGTGACCGTCTCCTTACGTTTTTGTATCTCTTTCAGTTTGTCGTAACGGTCGCTGATGGCGGCTATCTGCACCTCGTCGAGACCGCCTGTCCGTTCCTTCCTGTATCGTGAGATGAAGGGGATGGTACAGCCTTCCTCCAGGAGTGACAGTGTATTGGCTACGGCCCGTTCCTGCAGTTGAAGGGCTTTGGCAATGAGTTCTGCAAAGATGTTCTTTTCCATATGCTATGGGATAAAATCGTTAATTTGTGTGCAAAAATAACAATAATCCGCGAGAAATGTGTAATTTTGCAGCCCGAAAGTAGAAAAAATTGAGTAATTGAGATAATGAGAGAATGAGAAACAGGTTTCTTATCCTATTCTTGCTGTTTCTGACAGCCCTCTGTTCTGTGCAGGCACAGGACACGCCCAATGCCCGTCAGGCCCGTCGCATCTTCAATAACGCCTATCAGCAGGTGTTCGGCGAGCAGGGCGCTACGTTGCACTATGACGTGAATATCATCGGCATCTATAAGACCAACGGCACGATATGGTATAAAGGCAAGAAGAGCAAGTTCGTGGACGAGAAGATGAACTCCTGGAACGACGGCACGACGGTCTATACCATCAAGAAAAAGAAAAAGAAGAAAGAGGTGGAGATCCATAGTGCGAGGAACAACAAGTCGGACAAGTATTCCTCGAAATTCAAGTTTGAACCCGAGAACTTCGACTATAGCATCGCTGAGCATGAGCAGGGCCTGATGGTGACGCTGAAGGCCAAGAAGGGTGCGAAGGGTATCAAGGAGATCCATGCCCTGGTGGAGCGAAAGACCTATCACCCCATCAGCGTCCGTATCAAGATTTCCATCATCTGGACAACCATTAAGATCTCCAATTTCCGCTCTGGCGGTATCACCGACGAGATGCTCTGTTTCCCGAGGGAACAGTTCAGGGACTACGAGTTCGTCGATAAGCGCGAAAAATAAATTGCAAACCTCATGATATCAGTAGAGAGTCTGAAAGTAGAGTTCGGCGTGAAGCCGTTGTTCGCTGATGCGAGTTTCGTCATCAACGACCGCGACCGCATTGCCCTTGTGGGAAAGAACGGCGCAGGCAAGTCTACGATGCTGAAGATCCTCTGTGGCCAGCAGAAACCCACGTCAGGAACGGTGAGCGTGCCCAACGACTGTCGTATCGGCTACCTGCCGCAGGTGATGATCCTGCAGGACAATACGACCGTCCGTGAGGAGGCTCAGAAGGCCTTTGCCGACATCACGAGGATGAAGGAACGCCTCGACAAGATGAACCAGCAACTGGCCGAACGTACTGACTATGAGAGTGAAAGTTACCTGGCGCTGATCGAGAAATACACCACCGAGCACGAGCGCTATCTGATGATGGGTGCTGAGAGCCGTGAGGCGGAACTCGAGCGAACACTCATCGGACTGGGTTTCCTGCGTTCCGACTTCGATCGCCCCACCTCTGAGTTCTCCGGAGGCTGGCGTATGCGTATCGAACTGGCTAAGATCCTTCTGCAGAAGCCCGACGTGCTGTTGCTCGACGAGCCCACGAACCACCTCGACATCGAGTCGATCCAGTGGCTGGAGCAGTTCCTCGCACAATCGGCGAGTGCCGTCGTCCTGGTGAGTCACGACCGTGCCTTTATTAATAATGTGTCGAACCGTACGCTGGAAATCTCCTGCGGAAGGATTATCGACTATAAGGTGAAATACAACGAATACGTCGTCCTGCGCCAGGAACGGCGCGAGCAGCAGTTGCGGGCCTACGAGAACCAGCAGAAGGAGATGGCCGACATGCGAGCCTTCATCGAGCGCTTCCGCTATCAGGCCACCAAGGCCGTGCAGGTGCAGCAGAAGATCAAACAACTGGAGAAGATCGTGCCCATCGAGATCGACGAGGTCGACAACTCCGCCATGCACCTGAAGTTCCCGCCTTGTCTGCGCTCTGGCGACTATCCGATCATCTGCGACGAGGTGCGTAAGGACTATGGTGCCCACACCGTGTTCGACCATGTGACGCTCACCATCAAACGGGGCGAGAAGGTGGCCTTCGTAGGCAAGAACGGCGAAGGAAAGTCTACCCTCGTGAAGTGCATCATGGGCGAGATCCCCTTTACGGGCGAACTGAAGGTCGGCCATAACATCCAGATCGGCTATTTCGCCCAGAACCAGGCCCAGTTACTCGACGAGAACCTCACCGTCTTCCAGACCATCGACAACGTGGCAAAGGGTGAGGTCCGTCTGCGCATCAATGATATCCTTGGCGCTTTCATGTTTGGCGGTGAGGAGAGTGACAAGAAGGTGAAGGTGCTCAGCGGGGGCGAGCGGAGCCGCCTGGCCATGATACGCCTGTTGCTGGAACCCGTGAACCTGCTGATCCTCGACGAGCCGACGAACCATCTCGACATGCCTTCGAAGGATGTCCTTAAGGAGGCCATCCGTGCCTTCGAGGGAACAGCCATCATCGTGAGCCATGACCGCGAGTTCTTAGATGGCCTGGTCACGAAGGTCTTCGAGTTCGGAGGAGGGAGAGTCAGGGAGCATATCGGAGGCATCTACGACTTCCTTCAGGCCAAGAAGATCAGCGAACTCAGCGAACTGGGCAAGGCGGACGTCGTTTCCCCTCAGGGAAAACAGTCTTTTCCCTCAGAGAAAACATCGTTTTCCCTCAGAGAAAACAACGTTATCCCTGAGGGAAACAACCAGGAAACGCTATCCAAGGCCCTGAGTTATGCCGAGCACAAGGAACAGCAGAAGCGCATCAAGCGCGGAGAGAAGGCCGTGAAGGAGTCGGAAGCGAAGATCGAGAAGATGGAAAATCGCCTGAAGGAACTCGATGAACTGCTGATGATACCAGAGAACGCCTCGGACATGACGCTGGTGACAGAGTATACCTCGACCAAGCGGAGCCTCGACGAAGAGGTGGAGCGCTGGGAGAAACTGAGTGAAGAATTAGAGAAACTAATCAATGAATGATATGAAAAGAATCCTAACAATCTTAGTATTGGCATCATTTTCAATGATGACAATGGCCCAGGACGGACTGCGCTCCGGACTGGATGTGACGGACTTCAACCAGACGGTCCGTCCTGGTGATGATTTCTACGAGTATGCCTGTGGCGGATGGATGAAGAAGAATCCCCTGCCGGCAGCCTATTCGCGCTATGGCAGTTTCGACCGTCTGCAGGAAGACAACGATAAGCGGGTGAACGGTATCCTCAAGGAACTCCTGGAGAATACCTACGAGAAAGGGACGCTGGAGCAGAAACTCAGCGACCTCTATAAACTCGCGATGGACTCTGTCCGCCGTAATCAGGAGGGTGTGGCTCCGCTGATGCCGCTCATCAAGCGCTTCGAGGCTGCCAAGACCAATGAGCAGTTGCTGGCCATCCAACTGGAACTGGCTCTCTATGGCGAGGAGGAGTTCTTCTTCATGGGCTTTGGGGCCGATGAGAAGAACGCCACGCAGAACATCCTGAACGTCAGCCAGGGTGGTCTCTCCATGGGTCAGAAGGAGTATTACCTCGACAACGACAAGGCGACAGCCGACATCCGCGAGGCATTCAAGAAGCATGTTGTCAAGATGTTCCAACTCTTCGGCTTCAGCAAAGGTGCTGCCACGAAGAAGATGCAGAATATCATGAAGGTGGAGACGGCCCTGGCCAAGGTGTCGAAGTCGCGTACTGAACTCCGTGACCCAGAGGCCAACTACAACAAGATGACGCTGCAGGAGTTTGAGGCTAAGTATCCCAATCTCCCGCTGGTGAAGGTGATGAAGGCCCAGGGCGTCGATACGAAATACCTGCAGGAGATGGTGGTCGGACAGCCTGCCTTCTTAGAGGGAGCCAACGCGCTGGTGGGAGGTATCAAGCCCGCTGAATATCGCGATGTGATGGAGTGGGGCTTTATCTCTGGTGCAGCCAACTATCTGAGCGACGCTACCGTGGCAGAGAGTTTCGACTTCAACGGCCGGGTCCGTTCTGGTCGTAAGGAGAATCATCCGCTGTGGAAGCGCAGTACCAGTCAGGTGGAGCGTATGATGGGTGAGGCACTGGGTAAGATCTATTCAGAGAAATACTTCCCTGAGGCCGCCAAGCAGCGTATGATCACGCTGATCAAGAACCTCCAGATAGCCCTTGGCGAGCGCATCGCCGCCCAGGACTGGATGGACGACTCGACCAAGGTGAACGCTCTGCTGAAACTGAATACGTTCTATGTCAAGGTGGGCTACCCAGACAAGTGGACGGACTTCTCCAAGCTTCAGATTGATCCTGCCAAATCTTATTACGAAAACATACAGGAGTGTTACAGGTTCTGGAACACCTGGAGACTCGACCATACCGTCGGAAAACCCGTGGACCGTGACGATTGGTACATGACGCCACAGACCGTCAATGCCTATTATAACCCCACGACCAACGAGATCTGCTTCCCTGCAGGAATCCTGCAATACCCGTTCTTTGATATGAATGCCGACGATGCCTTTAACTATGGGGCTATCGGCGTGGTAATCGGCCACGAGATGACCCACGGCTTTGACGATCAGGGACGCCGCTTCGACAAGGACGGAAACATGCATGACTGGTGGAAGGAAGAAGATGGAAAGAATTTTACAGCCCGTACGGACAAGTATGCTGATTTCTTCTCGGCCATCGACGTGTTGCCCGACCTGAAGGGCAACGGTCGTCTGACCTTAGGAGAGAATCTCGCCGATCACGGTGGTCTGCAGGTGGCTTGGGCTGCCTATAAGAATGCCACGAAGCGCCAGCCGTTGGGTGAGAAGGACGGTCTGACCGCAGACCAGCGTTTCTTCCATGCCTATGCTGGTGTCTGGGCTGGTAATATCACGGAGGAAGAGATCCGTAATCGTACGAAGAGCGACCCCCACTCATTGGGTCGCTGGCGTGTCAATGGTGCCCTTCCGCATGTCAATGCCTGGTACGAGGCCTTTGGGGTGAAAGAGGGCGATAAGATGTTCATTCCTGAGTCGGAACGCCTCCAATTGTGGTAAAAATAGGACTTTTTAGCATAAAATGCCGTCGTAAATGTAAATTTACGGCGGTTTTTTTTGTAAGTTTTGTTTTTTTTCATATCTTTGCACCTAAGTTATGATAAAATGCTAAATTATGATGGACGAAGATATTACACTTAACCCGGAAAATAATAGTAATTCTGTGCTGGAGAGACAGCGCGAGGAGATGACTCGTACAAGAGAAGTCGAGACGCGTGGTCAGCAGCAGATGCAGATGCAAAGCGCCGTTGGCGTCAAGTGTCCCCACTGTGGAACCATCAACGACTCTGAGGCCGCCTATTGTGCATCGTGTGGTAATCCAATCGGCAAGGTCGCATGTCCGAATTGTGGAGCCGAACTCGATCCAGATGCCGATTTCTGTGAGTCGTGCCGTAGATACATCAAGAGCGATATCTGCAGTTTCTGTGGCGCCAGACTCGCCAGCAATGATGCATTCTGTCCTGAATGTGGAAGCCCGAGGGGAGGCATTGTTTGTCCAGTGTGCCACACATTGAACGACTTCTCTTTCTGTAAACAGTGCGGAACGGCCTTGACAGAAGATGCACGGCAGTTGATGGAACGTGTTCATGAGATGCCTGAATTCAAAGAACTGCAGAAGTTGGCTTCAAGTCTTCAGCAACTGGAGCAGTCTATCCCATACACTTCGGAGCGCGACCTCCTCAAGGATCAGCGGAACATCAAACTGCGTGAACGTGTGCTTACCTTGTTGGCTGAAGACCGTGGTATCGCTCATCCTGTGATTCCAGAGTCAGAGAACAAACGCATGAGCAAGGAGGAGTATAACGCCAAGAAGAAGGAACGTCTCGAGCAGATTGCTGCCATTCTGGATAAGATGGTCCAGAAGCCTCAGCCGAAGCCGGCTCAGGTTCGCAACTACGCAATGGCCTGCCGTCCGCAAGGGGTCAGGCTGGCATGGGAGTGTAATTTCAAGCATGCCTTGCACTCTAGTCCCTGTGGCTGTGCCAAACCACAGTTGGGGGGTAAGTGGCTTATCCTTGGCAAAGACGTGAAAAAAGAAATTAAAGACGATTTGTAATAGATATGAATACGGAAAGAACCTTGGACCCTGAGATTTCTAATCAGACGGATCATACCATAAGGCCTGATGATGATACGACGATGCGCCCTGCGACAGTCGAACCAGAAGCCCCGTCAATAGACGGGACGGCGCGTGCTGACGGTGCCATTGCCTCGAACGATGACGTTAAGGAAGACAATTTTATCCTCAAAGGTCTTAACTATCGGCGGGTGAGTGTCCTGAGCGACAACTCCGGTGAGGCTCAGGTGTTCCTGGTGGAGCGTGACGGGGAGACCTTTGTCCTGAAGATTTATTATCCGAATTTCGACGTGAATAAGAAGATTCTTCAGGCTGTCTATAATTTCGGTTTTGAGATGATAGTCAGGGTCTATGACTTCGGTAAGACCTATGTCGAAGGCAAGCACCGTTATTATGAGTTAATGGAATATCTGAGCGGAGGCACCTTATCCGAGTACCGCCTGAATGGCGACCTGGACAAGTTCCGTCGTATTGCCCTCCAAGGGGCTGCCGCCTTGGCCTATTGCCATCAGAGCAGTATCCTGCATAAGGATGTCAAGCCCAGTAACTTCTTCTTCCGTGATAAGGAGCATACGGAACTGGTATTGGGCGATTTCGGCATCTCGAGCCTGTTAGACCAAGACGGGAAAGCCCATAAGACCACTCAGGCCCGTACCCCGATCTATGCTGCACCGGAGATGTATTCCGATGTGATAGATGGTGTGGTGGAGGTAACGCCTGCTGCCGACTTCTATTCGCTGGGTGTCACCCTGATGACGCTATGGCTGGGAGAGTCGCCTATGAGTTCCAACGAACGGGTGATGATGAGGCAGAAGAATGAAGGGCGCATCCCCCATATGAATGAACTGCCGGAGCGTGTCAGGCTGATTGTACAGGGACTGACCGTGGTGAATCCCACTAAACGTTGGGGTTATGATCAGGTGGAGGAGTGGTTCCTGGGTGGAACACCTCATGTTGATCTGTCTTCGCCTTTCCTGAAATACAAGAGTTTTATTGTCGACCCGGACCGCAATCTGGTGGCAGACAATATCCACGAACTGATACCTATGCTCCTCGATAATGAGAAACTCGCTATGGGGTATCTGTACAATGGCCGTATCAGCAGTTGGCTGGAGTCCTGTGGCAATCAGAAACTGAGTACTATTGTCAAGGATATCGTGGTGAACCGCTATCCCGTCGACCAGCATGCAGGCCTGATGGCTGCTGTTTACGCCATGGAGCCGACCTATCCTTACAAGGATATCAAGGGGAACCTGTGCGACGATATCCATAGCGTGGCTATCTCGCTGCTGAGTTATCAGAAGGAATATGGCTTGCTGCTGACGAATCCCAACGACAGCTTGTTCCTGTACTTAGAGTCACACACCAAGTGTAATGTGGACCGTATCCGTTCTTATTTCAAGAACGCAGAGGCTTCACAGATCCGTGTGGCTATTATCCGGACAGCCTATGAGATTGATCCGGAGATTCCGCTGATTGCTCGTTGTCCGTCTTCTTCGTTGAAGGAGATCGTGAAGACTTTTGGCCATGAGAGACTGACGGAGGATGACTGGCGCAGTCTGACTGACGGCCGTCTGCTGTCGTGGATGTATAGCCATGAGGATCGGATGGCCTGCGAGAGTCTGAGGATTCTGACTGAGGGTCAGCCTTATTCAGAGGCTTTGGCCTATAAGGTGCTATACAATCTGGACCGTGATGCGGCCTACGACTTAAAGACTGCCTTCACGCCGGCTCAGATAGGTGAATATCTCTCAGAGCGTCTGAAGAATGCTGAGCATCTCGGAGAGAAAGAGTTCTGTACGGAGATGAATGATCTGACGGACTTGACAGGTCGCTTCAGTTATTATGCACAGTTGCATGGATGGACGGAGATTCTTAATGAATATAACCGTTGCTTCGATATGAAGTCAGAAGAGAACCGTGACCGTCTGGGACTCTATGACTACAAGACGGCTACATATCGTTTCTGCCGTATCCTTGGCGTTACTCCCGCCTACAAGATGCCTGATGGAACGGAATATACTGACGGACTGAATCTGAATATCCACAACAACTCTCAGGTTCGCAATGAGATACGTAATGGCTCCTTCACTCAGTGGCTGTCGGTGTTCTATCATGAGAATCCACATACAGACTTCGCTGAGGAATATGCCTACGAAAGGTCGTTGGAGCAGTGGTTAAGGGCACTTGGCGAGATAGATGTCTCTTATCCATATTATAAACGATTTGTCGATGCCAGCGAGGAGACGTCAAAGCGGGTTAGGAATGTGCGTGATAATTGGGCCAAGGCCCGGGATAGGGAGAAGTTGTGGCGGACGGTCTTCTATTCGTTATGTGGCATCTGGATTCTGCTGGTGCTGCTCATCGGTGTCAAGGATCGTACATATCTGCTGGATCATACTTTCCTTTGCATCGGTTTGCCTTTGGGTGGTATGACGGCTGTCATTGTCGGAACGAGGGCATATTTCCGTGGTTACGGTTTCGTCTTCTCATGCCTTTGGGGATTTGCAGGTTTATTGTCATCCATTATACCTATTTTATTTCTTAAATATATAGGTCAGTCGCATCCGGGCGTGTTCAATGTGGCCATTATCCTCATAACCCTCGCCTACATGCTGATTTGTCATCTGACAGATTTCCGTGGCGATGAGAAGGCTGATAGCAAACTGATTTCTGAGGTGCTGGATGATGACGTGAAGTCAACGTTGCTGGAGCCGCTTTACTATACCTTCAAGACAAAGTCGTATAAGTTTAACGGTTCTAAGTTTGGCATGTTGAATGAAGTAACGGATCAGGTACGTTCTATCAGCGGCGAAAGTGTGCTTCACTATGTCCTGTGGAGTATCCTGGCGCTGATCTTCGTCCTGAATTTCATCCTATTCAGCCCCAGTCTCTTAAATGTCAGCAACCCAGATAAGATTAGCATCTCTCCATCGGCATTGATGCGCCAATTAGAAAAAGACGTAGAATAATGGTTTGTGAGAATTGTCATAAGGAAAACAGAAGCGTAGCGAAATTCTGCAGGTGGTGCGGAGCGCCTCTAAGGAGTCAGGACTTGTTAGATCGTCTGGTAGGGCTTGACGAAGTGAAGCAGCAATTGAAGACTATCGTCAACACCTATACCTATCTTCAGTCCCGCAAGGATATTGCTAAAGTCCGGATTTCCGTTAATGCCATCGTCATTGGCGAGACGGGAACAGGTAAGACCATGCTCGCTGAGATCCTCCGTGACTATTTCTACAAGCATAAGATTATTGAGAAGCCAAAACTGACGATGGTCGATGCTGTTGACTATCAGCGGTTTGTGGACAAGTGGGATGATAATATCAAGAAGGCCAAGGGCGGTATCCTGTTTTTTGACAATGTGCAGAAACTTCTGCCAGACAAGTACTCCAATCAGGTAAATCCCCTTGACAAACTGTTCGTGGAGATGGACAAGTGGGAGGATAATCCCATTGTGGTCATATCCGGTCTGACGAAGGGCCTGGAGGATTTCCTTGAGAGCAATCCTGCCGTTACCAACCGTTTCAAGTATACCTTCCGTCTTCCTACACCAGGCTATCATGAACTTGCAGACATCTGTAAGATGAACCTGCGGACAAAGTATGGTATTACCAAATTCTCGCAGGAAGCCGAAAACCAACTCTCACGCTATTTCAAATATCAGATTAAAACCAAGGACGAACTCTTCGGTAATGGTCATCTGGCCAATAAGACCGCTGAGGATATCTTCACCCAGTTCATCAGCCGTGGTGCTGATGCGACAGAGGTGGAACGCGATGATATCAAGGGTTATGTACCGGAGGAACGATCCATAGAGGACATCCTGAGGGATCTTGACAGGTACATCGGCATGGACGAGGTGAAGAGTGCTGTCCGTGAGATGGCCTATTCGGTGCAGAATGCCATGCAGCGGGCTGAACGTGGTCTGGGCGAACAGGAGAAGATGTCGATGCACATCATCCTGACGGGTAATCCAGGAACGGGTAAGACGACCATTGCCAGGAAACTGGGTGAGATATTGGCATCTGTCGGTTATCTCGACAGCGGACATGTGGTCGAAGTGGACCGTGCGAAGATGGTGAGCCCCTATCAGGGAGAGACGCCCAAGGTAGTCGACCGTCTGTGCGACAAGGCGATGGGGGGTATCCTCTTTGTGGATGAGGCCTATACCCTGGCACCGTTGAGTGCTGCAGGAGAGCGTGACAACCAGGGCGCACAGGCTTTGGAGAAACTGATGAAGCGTATGGAGGATGACCGCGGCAAGTTTATTGTCATCGCTGCCGGCTATCGGATGGAGATGGAGAATCTCTTCCGCATCAATCCGGGCTTCCGAAGCCGTTTCAACTATTTCCTTGATATTAAAGACTACACGCCAGACCAACTGTTCCAGATTATGCTTGTCTTCGCCAAGGACAAGAAATACATATTCTCGAAAGAGGGTGAGGAACTGGCTAAGAAGATGATCACGGAGATGTATAACTCCCGTGACAAAGACTTTGCCAATGGCCGTACCATGCGTTCGCTCTTTGACCAGATATGCAAGAAGCAGGCCCAGCGGTTGCAGGGTGCCAGCATCGCCAATATGACAAACGAGGAACTGATGACCATCAAGGAGGAGGATATACCTTACGAGGCTCCCAAGTCGGTGGACATCTCTGACTGTCTGGCAAAGTTGGATGGTCTGGTAGGTCTTACTGCTGTGAAGAAGGAAGTCTCCAATTTGGCATCCTTCCTGAACCTGCAGATCAAGCGTGGCGAGACCAATACCTTCCAAGGCAAGCATTATGTTTTTACTGGTAATCCAGGAACGGGTAAGACCACCGTTGCCCGTATCATGGCTGATGTCTTCAAGACTCTCGGCATCGTGGCAAAGGGCCAACTGGTGGAGGCAGACCGCTCTAAACTGGTGGCAGGCTTCTCCGGACAGACGGCTATCAAGACCAACCAACTGGTGGATCAGGCCATGGGCGGTGTGTTGTTCATCGATGAGGCTTACACGCTGAAGTCTGGCGATGGCGACACCTTTGGTTCGGAAGCCATAGATACCTTGTTGAAACGATTGGAAGACGATCGCGGCAAGTTCATCTGTATCGTCGCTGGCTATACCGATCAGATGCATGACTTTATCGACTCGAACCCAGGATTGAAGAGCCGCTTTACTCAGACTATCCATTTCGACGACTATACGCCCGATGAACTGACGGAGATCTTCCTCAATATGGCAAAGGGCAAGAACTTCAATGTTGACGAAGAAACACGCGCTGCCATCCACCGCCAGTTCGAGCAACTCTATCTGCGACGTGACAAGAACTTCGGCAATGCCCGTGAGGCAAGAAGAGTCTTTGACGAGGCCGTCGAGCGCCAGAGTCAGCGTCTGGTGAAACTGATGAACGATCCAGGCTTCCAGGAGAGCGATATGTTCAGTCTGACCACCGATGACCTTCCTATGGCTCAGAGTGAGGCAGCCCGTCCGCTTGATGAGGTGCTTAACGAACTCGACGAGTTTGTTGGTATGCGTTCTGTCAAGAACTCCATCCGTCGTCTGGCTGTTCAGAGCATGTTCATGAAACAGCGTGCTGCCATGGGAGCAGGAAAGGTTCAGCAGATGGCCATGAACTTTATTCTCACGGGTAATCCTGGAACGGGTAAGACGTCTATCGCCAGAAAGATGGGTGAGATACTTCAGTCAATGGATATCCTGCCAACCTCTCGTGTGTTGGAAGTGAGTCGTGCCACCTTGGTGGGTAAGTATATGGGTGAGACGCCGAAGATTGTCAACAATATGTGTGACAAGGCTATCGGTGGCATCCTGTTCATCGACGAGGCCTACACTCTCAGTGAAGGCTCTGACCAGTATGGTAAGGAAGCCATCGACACGCTGATGAAGCGAATGGAGGACGATCGTGGCAAGTTCGTGGTGATTGCTGCCGGATATAAGGATAAGATGGAGATTTTCCTTCAGATCAATCCTGGTCTTGCCAGCCGTTTCACTCACAAACTTCATATCGATGACTATAACGAAGATGAGTTGTTGGCCATCTATAAACAGATGGCTCAGAAAGAGCAGTACGTGCTCTCACAGACAGCAGAGTTCAAGGCGCTTGACACCATTTACCGCATGGTGCTGGCCAAGGATGAGTCGTGGGGTAATGCCCGTGAAATGCGTAATCTGCTCGACTCGACGATTCAGAAACTGTCTATGCGTGTTTCACAGATGCCAAGTGATCAGGTGACGAAAGAGACATATCAACTTATATTACCAGAAGATATATAATAAAAGATAATTCGAAATCATAAATATGATTATTTGTCCGACTTGCAAAGAAGAAATTGACGACGATTCCCGCTTTTGTGACCAATGTGGTCAGGCTTTGCTATATTGCAATCAGTGTGGCAGGGTGGGTATAGGCCGACGCTGTACTTATTGTGGTGGTTTGATGGTGCCTCCCGGTGATGGGGCGCAGATGTCATCGGCTAGCGTTGCCTCTGTGGGTTATGCCACATACGGTTCTCTCAGACAAGATGATTCGCGTCATGCTGGTGGTGAAAGCATGCCTGTGCTGACACTTGCCAATGATAGTCTGAATATCAGGATCGTGGCAATGAACGGTGCCATTATTGGTCGTCGTAAAGGACCATATACCCAGTTTTTTGAGAAACAGGCATACGTGTCGGGAGTTCATGCCCAGTTGTTTTTCAAACCTGAGACGGGCTGGAGTGTGATAGACAAGCATTCTTCCAATGGCACGAAGTTAAACCAGCACCAGATACAACCTGATGTGAATATGACATTGAACAATGGTGATATTCTCACGATAGCCAATGTTAATCTGCAAGTCATTATTCGTTAAAGACAGATGATAGAACTTCATATATCTGCGGCCAGTTGGACTGGCCGTGTGAGGAGTCAGAACGAGGATATGGTATTGGTGGATCATCAATTCATCCGTGAAGACAGTTGTAAGACACAGGTTGTTTTGGATGGTGAGGACCGTTTTCTGGTTGCAGTGGCTGATGGTATGGGAGGGCATAACCGTGGAGATGTCGCCAGTAGTGACACCTTGCACAACCTCCAGTATTTCTTCTACGATATCCCGTCGTGCCTTACCGCAGGCGATTTCAATGAGGCTATCGTAGAATGGTTAGAATCCATTAATAACTATATTGCCTCGAAAGGCCGTGCCGATGAACAGTTCAAAGGCATGGGAACAACTCTGGTAGGCCTTGCCTGTTACAATAGCAACTTCTACTCCTTGAACTGCGGTGACAGCCGACTGTATCGTTTCCATGACCATCAACTGGTTCAGTTGACAACAGACCACTCCCTGAACAAGACGGATGCTAACCAGAAGCGTTCGAATGTTATCACTAATTGTATTGGTGGAGGCTTCAACTCTTCTTTTATTGATATGGTGCAGATGACGGACAGTGTTAAGCCAGACGACCTGTTTCTACTCTGTAGCGACGGTCTGACGGACATGCTCCCCGATAGGATGATTAGTGACCTTTTGGAAAAGAATGCTGATGCCAGTTCTCTTTGTGATGCCGCCATCGAGGCAGGGGGCAACGACAATGTCTCCTGTTGTGTGATAACCATCAAATAGTAATCGTAAATCATAAATAGTAAGATGCCATTAAGATTACCCGATAAACTTCCGGCCATTGACCTGTTGAAGCATGAGAATATCTTCGTGATGGATGACACCAGGGCTCATTCACAGGACATCCGGCCCTTGCGGATTGCCATCCTGAACCTGATGCCGCTGAAGATAACCACGGAGACAGACCTGATTCGTCTGTTGTCCAATACGCCTTTGCAGTTGGACATCAGTTTCATGAAACTGAAGAGTCATACACCGAAGAATACGCCGATAGAGCATATGATGATGTTCTACCGTGACTTTGCCGAGATGCGTCAGGAGAAATACGACGGTATGATTGTCACCGGTGCCCCAGTGGAACAGTTGGAGTTCGAGGAGGTGAGTTACTGGGATGAGATTACCGATATCTTCAAGTGGGCCAAGACCCATGTCACCAGCACCTTATATATCTGTTGGGCTGCTCAGGCAGGACTCTATTTCCACTATGGAATACCCAAGTATCCGCTGCCGATGAAGATGTTCGGCATCTTCCCACAGAAGCCTTTGGACCCTAGACTGCCTATCTTCCGTGGTTTCGACGATGAATTTATGATGCCTCACAGTCGTCATACGGAAATACATCGTGAGGATATCCTCGCTAATCCCGAACTGAACTTGATTGCAGAGTCAGACGAGAGTGGCGTGAGTATAGTCATGGCTCGTGGCGGTCGTGAGTTCTTCATCACTGGCCATCTGGAGTATGCACCCAATACCCTCGACAATGAGTACAAGCGTGACAAGGATATCCGCAAGGATGTGGCACCGCCGCAGCATTATTACAAGAATGACAATCCTGCCAATCCCCCGTTAGTCACTTGGCGCTCGCATGCCAACCTCTTTTATACCAACTGGGTGAACTACTACGTCTATCAGGAGACACCTTATAATATTGATGACATCACTTGAACTGCTGGCTCCTGCCAAGAACCTCGCCTGTGGTATAGCCGCCATCGACCATGGTGCCGATGCCGTCTATATCGGGGCTTCACGATTTGGTGCCCGTTCTGCAGCAGGCAACAGTATCGACGACATCCGCCAACTCTGCGAATACGCTCATCCCTTCGGTGTCAAGGTCTATGTGACCGTCAATACCATCCTTTACGATGACGAACTCAATGCCACCCGGCAACTCCTTCATGACCTCCAAACGATAGGTGTCGATGCCATCCTTGTCCAGGATATGGCCGTCTTGGAGATTTTGAGGAGTGAGGAGTGTGGAGTGAGGAGTGAGAATACTCCTGAAGCAGAAAATTCCCTCCATGGTATTCTCACTCCTCACTCCACACTCCTCACTCCTCGATTTCACGCCAGCACTCAGACCGACAACCGTACCCCTGAGAAAGTACGCTGGTTGCGTGACTTAGGTTTCTCCCGTGTGGTCTTGGCCCGTGAATTGTCTGTCGAGGAGATTGCGGAGATTCATCGTGAGGTGCCTGACGTCGAACTGGAGGTCTTTGTCCATGGAGCCCTGTGCGTCAGTTATTCAGGTCTCTGCTATGCCTCCCAATATTGTTTCGGACGTTCGGCCAATCGTGGAGAGTGTGCCCAGTTCTGCCGGATGAAGTTCTCATTGGTCGATAGCGAGGGTAGGGAAGTGGAGCGTGACCGTTATCTGCTCTCCTTGAAGGACATGAACCAGAGTGACCATCTGCTGGAACTCATTGAGGCTGGTGCTACCTCTTTTAAGATAGAAGGCCGTCTGAAGGATATCGGCTATGTGAAGAATGTCACAGCAGCCTATAGCCAGCGACTGAATGAGATTATCCGTCGTTATCCTGACAAATACTGTCGCAGTTCAAAGGGGGAGTGTAGTTACACCTTTACCCCCGACTTGCGCAAGACCTTCAACCGTGGTTATACCACCTATTTCCTGCATGGTCGTCAACCCGAGATTGCTTCTTTTGATACGCCGAAGGCCATCGGCGAGTATGTGGGAACGGTGAAAGAGTTGCGTGGTGACTCCTTTAATGTGGCTGGTGTCACCAGTTTTGCCAATGGCGACGGGCTTTGCTTTGTAACTTCTTCCCCTCCTGAGTCAGGAGGGGTGCCCGTAGGGCGGGGTGGTCTGAACGTGAACAAAGGAGAACTCGTGGGTTTCCGTGCCAACCGTGTGCAGGGCAACCGCATCTGGCCCTATCGTATGCCAGACGGTCTTCGTCCTGGTGTGCGTCTCTACCGCAATAACGATCAGGAGTTTGAGCGCTTGATGTCGAGACCCAGTGCCGAGCGCCGCATCCCCATCCGCCTTGCCCTCCGTGCCGTTGCCGACGGTTTCACGCTCTCTGCCTCCATTCTCCCCCTGAGTAGGGGGAGCCAGAGGGGGTCTGATCAGCCTCCTTTATCGGATTCTGAGCACATGGGGACTGTCCCCATGGTTCACTTCCGCGCAGAGCATCAGCAGGCCCAAAAGCCTCCTCACGAGAACATCATCCGCCAACTGTCGAAACTCGGCGATACTATTTATACCTGTTCTTCTGTCGACATCCCCGCTGATTTCAACTACTTCATTCCCAATAGCGTCCTCTCCGATATGCGTCGCTCTCTTGTGGCCTTATTGAGGAGTGAGGAGAGTGGAAAGAGGAAAGAGGAAAGTGGAAAGAGGAAAGAGAATACTTCTGCTGCCGGTTCAAGGGAAAAAGGTAATCTCGTACCCCCGTACCCCCGCACCTCCGCCCCTCCCAACTACCCCTACACCTATTTATATAATATAAGCAACCACCTTTCCCAACAGTTCTATGGTGCTAAGGACTTGTCTGCCTATGAACTGAAGGGTGGCGATGGTCCCATCATGCAGTGCCGCCACTGTATCCGCTACGCCTTGGGTTATTGTGTCAAGCATGGTGGTCAGCGTCCTACATGGAAAGAGCCCCTCTCTCTCGTCTTAGGCGACGGTCGTCGCTTCCGTCTTGAGTTCGATTGTAAGCATTGTCAGATGAACGTCTTTTCAATGCATAATTAATAATGCATAATGCATAATAAAAGAGTCACCTTGTTCAGGATATTTAGGCGCAGCCTATTATGCATGCTGTTTTGTGCATTATGCATGACGCTCTGTGGATGCTATAATCGTGGCCCTATCACCCCCGATGCCTGGAACCTGACGGAGCAGCAACTCGATTCTATCTCCTTCTACACCACCCACCACTACACTCAGAACTACAACTTCGTCGTGACGAGTGACTCACTCGTAGTCATCGCCCAGCAGCCAGAAGCCATGCCCATTCCCGAGGTGCTTTCCTCCCTTCATGGCGCAGCCGATTCTTCACTCTTCACGCTTCACTCTTCACTCTTCAAGGGCGAGCGTATTGTCGTGGCCGACATCATGACCGTCCCCTCCGATACCATCGACTCCGTCTGGGTGAAGGTGGCTCGCGACCAACTCACCTTTGGTTGGATTCACGAGAATGAACTCTTGGCGAAGGTCTCGCCAGACGATCCCATCAGTCAGTTCATCGACTTCTTCTCCGATGTCCATTTGTTGGCGTTTCTGGCTTTCTGTGTGGTTATCGTGGCGGCCTACGGTGTCCGTCGTCTGATGCGGCGTGGGGCAAAGATCGTGCATTTCAATGATATCCCTTCGTTCTATCCGACGACCCTCTGTCTGTTGGTAGCCTCTTCAGCCGTACTCTACAGTTCCATCCAACTCTTCGGTCCTGAGTCGTGGCGTCATTTCTACTACCATCCCTCGCTCAATCCCTTCGGCATGCCCCTCCATCTGGGACTCTTCGTCAGTTCCGTCTGGGCCATCGTCATCGTGGCCATCGCTACCGTCGACGATGTGACGAAACATCTTCCCCTGGGCAGTGCCATCCTCTACCTCGGAGGTCTTACTGCCGTCTGTGCCGTTGATTACGTCATCTTCAGCATCACCACCTTATATTATATAGGCTACCCCCTCCTTATCGCATACTACATCTTTGCCCTCCGCCGCCTCTCCCTTCAGGACAGCATCTGACG
>ONPM01000025.1 GCA_900319715.1 uncultured Prevotella sp. | reverse complement strand
GGTACGCTGAAGATCGACCAGGCTCAGTATCGCGAACTCGAGGCCTTCTCGAAGTTCTCCAGCGATATGGATGCCGTGACGGCGATGACCCTCGACCGCGGACGTAAGAACAACCAGTTGCTCATCCAGCCCCAGTACAGCCCGATGCCCGTAGGCGAGCAGATTGCCATCCTCTATTGCGGTGTGCACGGACTGATGCGTGAGGTGCCCATCGACAAGGTGCGCGAGTGTCAGACGGCCTTCCTCGACAAACTGCGCTCTGCCAGCCCCGAGGTCATCGAGACCCTTGCCAGCGGAAAGATTGACGACGAGACGACAGCCAAGATTGAAGCCGTCATGGCCGACATCGCAGGAACGTATAAAGCCTGATAGCCTATGCCCAGCCTGAAAGAAATCAAGGGCCGCATAGCCTCAGTCAACTCCACGCGCAAGATTACGTCGGCGATGAAGATGGTGGCCTCCAGCAAACTGCATCATGCCCAGGTGGCTATCCAGAACATGCTGCCCTACGAGAGCATGCTGGAGCACATCCTCAAGTCGTTCCTGGCAGCCGAGGCGGAGGCACAGACCATCTACGACAAACCGCGGCCCGTGAAGCGGGCAGCCCTTGTGGTCTTCACCTCCAACTCGTCGCTCTGCGGCGGATTCAACGCCAACACCATCAAACTGATGGCGCACATCGTCGATGAATACGCCCAGACCATCGGTCGCGAGAATGTCGAGATCTATCCCATCGGCCGCAAGGTCTATGAGAAGGCGCAGAAGATGGGGCTCAATGTGCAGGGCGAATACTCGGCCCTGGCTGACAAGCCCAACGTCGCCCAATGCATCGACATCGCCATGGAACTCGGCAAGAAATTCGCTGACGGTGAGATAGATAAGGTGGAACTCGTCTATCATCACTTTAAGAGCGCCGGCTCGCAGATACTCACTCGTAAGACCTTCCTCCCCATCGATGTCGAGACGGAGTTGCAGGCCGACCACGAGCGCGACCTTACCAGCATCCTTGCCACGAAAGAGTCGCAGGAGTATCTCAAGAAGAGAGGTGAGAGACAGGAGGAAAGAGGAGAGAAGGAAGAAGTGAAGCCGCTCAACGACAACTTCATCGTCGAGCCCGATATGGACACCGTGCTCTCGCAACTCATCCCCAAACTCGCCCATCTGATGCTCTACACAGCCCTGCTCGATTCGAACGCCTCTGAGCACGCCGCCCGAATGGTGGCCATGCAGACGGCGACGGACAATGCCGACGAACTGCTACGCGAACTGAACCTGCAGTACAACAAGAGCCGCCAGCAGGCCATCACCTCTGAGTTGCTCGACATCGTTGGCGGATCGGTGAATAACTGACAGACTGCTTACTACTATATTCGAAGAGAGCCCGTATGCCTGGAGTGCACCGGACTCTCTTTTCATCGTAAAAACTCATGGATATGAAACGACATTTGAAACTTTTAGCCACTTTGGCAGCCATCCTGCTCAGCACCTCGGCCATTGCCCAGGGGACAGAGTCGCTCTACCGCCAAGGCAAGTCGCTCTACGACGCCAAGAACTACAAGCAGGCCTTCCCCAAACTGAAGGCCGCCGCCGAGAAGGGCCACAAGAAAGCCCAGTACCGCGTAGGCCTCTGCTACGACAAGGGCAGGGGAGTCGCCGAAGACGATGCCCAGGCTGTGGCCTGGTACCAGAAATCGGCCGCCCAGGACTATGCCAAGGCCCAGTATCAGTTGGGCAAGTGCTACAAGAACGGCGAGGGCATCGCCAAAGACGAGAAGAAAGCCGCCGACCTGTTCATGAAAGCCGCCAGGCAGGAGAATGCCGACGGCATGTACCAACTCGCCAAATGCTATCTGACCGGCACTGGCGTGGCCAAGGACGAGGCCAAGGCACGGTCGTGGGTGCGCAAGGCCGTCAAGGACGAGGAAGACGGCGATGAGATCCGCGCCGACATCCAGAAGGACGCTGCCAACGGCAAACCCACCGCCAAGCGGCTGCTCGAGATGATCCGTTGACCGTCACGGGCTAAACAACATCAGGAAAAACACATCGTCTTTGCGACAGTTATGGCAACGTGCGCTATTTCTGTCGCAAAAATCGTATATCTGCCGCATATAACCGATACGAAAAGCAGAGATTTTCTTGTTTCATGCTCCAAAACGCCATAACTTTGCATCAGATAATTCAAGCAACAAGAGTATTAACATTTAAAAATTTAAAGTTATGGCAAAAGTAAATTCATTGGTAAGTCTGGTGCTCATGAGCATCGTTACCGCAGTCCGTTTCACAATCAGTCAGTTGGCAGCCTTCAACCGCGTAACAAGTATCGGCGGTGGACTCATGGGGTATAACTACTATCCCCGCTGAGAGGCACGCGTTTGTAACGATGCCTTCCACGGTTCATGCTAATGCCTACTATGGCTCGTGCTGATGCCTTGTACGAGTGATAGTAGGCATTACTATCAGGGGTAAAGCCCTATCAGCACGAGGCGTGGAAGGCATCAGCACGAATGTTTGGAGCCAGTCGGGCTCTTTGAGCATGGGCGTTCCAGTTGTTCCAGTTGTTCCAATTAAAATTAGAGGTACAATAATCCTATATATTATATATAACTAATTGATATATAGATAGTTGTATAACAATTAAGGAGAATGGAACATCAAAAAACAACTGGAACAACTGGAACAACTGGAACGCTCGGCTAATATAATCATCTAAAATGTTGATTTACAATAAAATACGAAATTGACAAGGTGATAGCGCCAACTTTGCCAAAGCCAAATGATGCAAAAATGCACAACGAAAAATGCTTTTGAGGTTCTTTTCCTACCTTTGCATAGTGAATATTAATCAATATGGTGACGAGACAACTGTTTAAAAAGGCAAGGTAAGTCATAAGGTTTCAGTCTAAAAGTGATGGATTTATCGCGGTTAAAGTCAATTTCTGACTGAATTATTTGCTAGGTTCAAATAATCTTGCTATCTTTGCATCTTGAAGACTGTATCATAAAAGAAAAAACTATAAAAGTCATATAATAATGAGAAGATCATCTTTATTTGTACTTGTGTTCATCATGGCCCTGTCGGCATTCTCTGTGGGAGTCGGCTTCTCGTATGCTGCCAATCCGTTTATAGACGACGAGACAGAGACCGTAGAAGGTGAAGGAGAAGAAGCGGAGGCGGTAGAGAACTTTACCGTCGACAACGTCAAGTATCACGTGACAGACGATGGCGTGGTCGAGGTCGAGGGTGCCGAGGATGGCGCCACGAGCATCACCATTCCCAAGGAGGTGAAATACGAGGATGTGACCTACAAGGTGACCACGCTTGTGGAGGATGCCTTTCGTCAGAACACCTCGTTGGTCTCTGTGACCATTCTGGGCGGTGTGAAGGAAATCCCCAAGGAGGCCTTCAAGGGCTGTAGCAGCCTGACCAAGATCGAACTGTCCGATGACGTAGAAAAGATCGGCGACTCGGCCTTCGAAGGCTGTTCGAGGCTCGACAACGTGATCATCCCCAAGTCGGTGAAGGCGCTGGGCAAGTCGCTCTTCAAGGACTGCGGCGGTCTGAAGACCGTAGAGATAGACTACGACGTAGAGGAGGTCAATGAGGACTTCTTCAAGAACTGCACCAGTCTGGAGGAGATAGAGATCCAGGGCGACATCAAGAAGATCGCCGAGTCGATGTTTGAGGGCAACAAGAAACTGAAGTCTGTCAAACTCACTGGAAACATTGACGAGATCGGCAAGAATGCTTTCAAGGACTGTACCAGTCTGGAGACCTTCGAATTCGGCAAGAACAAGCAAGTGAAGAAGATGGGCGAGTCGGCCTTCGAGGGTTGCAGCAGCCTGAAGGAGATCGTCATCCCGGGCAGCCTGGAGTTGATTGACAAGACCACCTTCAAGGACTGTAGCAGCCTGAAAGAGATCGATATCGAGACTGGCGTGAAGGAGATAGGCGAGTCGGCCTTCGAGGGCTGTAGCAGCGTGGAAGAGATTACCATCCCCAGCACTGTGAAGTTGGTGGGTGCCACGGCCTTCAAGGACTGCGTCAAACTGACGAAGGTAGAACTGGAGGAGGGTGTCGAGGAGATCGGCGACTCGGCCTTTGAGGGCTGCGGCGAACTGAAGATGGTGACAATACCAGCCTCTGTGAAGGATATCGGTGAGTCGGTCTTCGACGGCAGCAGCCTGGAGGAAGTGACCATTCCCGCCTCGATGAAAGTGGTTAAGGTCGGTGCGTTCAAAGGTTGTAAGGAACTGAAGGAACTCACCATCGAGAATGGTGTTGAAGAGATTGGCAATTCGGCCTTCGAAGGCTGTGTCAGCCTGACCGAGGTGGAGATTCCGAAGTCGGTGGAGAAGATTGGCAATTCTGCTTTCAAGGATTGCGAGAAGATAGAATCGCTGTTGCTGGGCGAGGGGCTCAAAGAACTTGGCGACTCTGCCTTTGCCGGTTGTGTCGCCCTGCCTTATGTGGCCCTGCCGGAGAAACTCACGGCGATTGCCAAGGCTGCGTTCCTGGGTTGTGAGAAGATGGATTCAGTGTCGATAGCCGACGCGATGAAAGAGATTGGCGAGTCGGCCTTCGAGGGTTGTACCCGTCTGGATTCGCTGAGACTTCCGGCCGCTATGGAGAAGATAGAGAAGGCCGCCTTCAAGGACTGCGACAGTCTGAAGTGGGTGGAGGTAGCGTTTACGAAGCCGTTCGACATCGATATGAGCGTGTTTGAGGGTATTCACGAGGAAGCCATCCTGAAGGTGCCCAAGGGTACCAGGGCCACGTTCCTGAAACAGGAGTGCTGGACCAAGCCCTTCGTGAAGGTCATCGGTGGCGAATACAAGGTGACCATCGTCTCGCAGGGTGACGGTGAGGCCGTCTGCAAGCGCGATTCGCTGCTGAGCGAGCCCATCAACCTGGACCTGGAGCCCAACGACACGCTGGCCGTGAGGAATGAAAGCCTCGAACTGACCTTTATGGAAGGCGACTCCGTGATGGTGGCCTTCCTGTCGGACAAGGGCTATCAGATCATGGACGTGACGGTCAACGACAGAGTCATCTCCGACAGCCTCTTCGCAGACATCTATGCCGCCGACACGCTGACCACGGAGAAGCCTCGCTTCGGCGAATATACCATCGCCTATCTCGACCAGGACTACACGGTGAGCGTGGCCTATGAGCGCATTCACTATCGGCTCGTGGTCGTGGCCATCGGTAAAGGTACAGTCAACTTCGAGGACCAGTCGGTAGAAGACTCCACCGCCACCTTCAGGATCGAGGACGGCCTGGATGCCTTCGTCACCTTCAGCCCAGCCGAGAAATGGCGTATCAAGCAAGTCATGCTCGACGAACTGGACATCACGTCGGAGTTGGCCAAATACCAGTACTCCATCAAGAATATCAAGAAGAATACGACGCTGGTGGCCGAGTATGAGGAGATACCCGTCAACAAGTATATCCTGACGGTCTACGTGGCAGGCAAGGGCGAGGTGGTCGTCGACGACAATACCGTCATCCGCGACGACTCGTGGTCGGCCTACTTCAATGAAGACACGACGGCCGTGCTGACCTTCAAGCCCGATGAAGGCTATGCCACCAAGTACCTGAGGGTGAACGGTGACGACGTGACGACGGCCATCGCCGACAACCACTATACCATCACCGGCATCCGCTCTGACATCAACGTGAACGTGTCGTTTGCTGCGGCGGAGATGAACTTCGCCAAGGATGGCATCAACTATCAGGTATCCTCGTTTACGGATCATCAGGTCATCGTCACATCAGGCGACAATGCCCGGACGGTGGAGGTGCCGGCTACCGTATCGTATGCGGATAATACCTGGCAGGTGACCGGAATACGGGAGGATGCGTTTGCCAACTGTCCCGACCTCGCTGCCGTCATCTGGAACCCCTCGGCTCCGTTCAAGGCGCTGGTGGGCAACCCGAACTTCCTGCTCTACGTGAACGACGAGAGGTGTGTGGCCTGGGCAGACCAGAATGCCGTGGTGAATGGTAAGGCCAAGACCATCGAACTGACCGACGCCATGAGTGACAATGACTTCTACTGTCCGCGCGCCTTTACGGCCGAGAAGATATCCTACACCCACAACTACTCGATGGAGACGGGTATCACGGAGCCGAAAGGATGGGAGACCATCGCCTTGCCCTACGACGTGCAGACCGTCAGACATGCCAGCGCCGGCAAGATCATTCCCTTCAAGGTATGGACCGCCGACAGCGAGGAGAAGCCGTTCTGGCTGTACGAACTGACCACGGGCGGCTATCAGGAGGCTGCCGGCATCAAGGCCAATACACCTTATATTATCAGTATGCCGAACAACAGCCTGTATCTGACCGACTACCGGATCGCCGGAAGGGTGACGTTCGAGTCGGAGAACGTAGAGGTCAAGGCCTCTGACGACCTGCATCCGGTGAAGTATGGCGACAGAACCCTGGTGCCCAACTTCATCCGTCAGGACGATCCGTCGCTGCTGGCGCTGAATGTGAGTAACGACATCGTGACCTATACGGCGGCAGACAAGGGCAGCAAGTTCGTGAAAGGACTCCGTCAGGTGAATCCCTTCGAGGCCTATTTGACCACCACCGCCTCAGGCACTCGTTCCGTAGGTGTGCTGGACGGTTTGGCTACCGGCATCAAGAGTGTCAGGAGCATGGTCGACGAGACGGCCCAGGGCTTCAGGGTCTACGACATGCGGGGTGTGCTCGTGAAGAGCAGCGCGACGATGGCAGAGGCCAGAAATGGACTGAGACCAGGCATCTACGTTGTACAAGGAAAGAAAATAATCATTAAATAGGAGAGGATATCGATATGACTGAGACGATGAAGAAGACAGCGGACCATCTGCTGAAGACCATATTTGTATTTTCGTTAGTCCATCTTTTCGCCTTTTCACTGGTGGCCTGTGGAGGGGATGATGATGACGACTCGTCGAGCAAGAAACCCGACTATATCGCCGCCAACGAAGAGATGGAACTGTCGGATACGGGAGACAATATCCTCTCTATCAGGTCCAACTGCAAATGGAGGCTTTATGTGGATGTCGACTGGCTGTTCCTTGAGCCCGCAACGGGTGAGAACAATGGCAAGGTGACCATCACGGCCAGTCCGAACAAGACCGGTGCCGTCAGGTCGGCTACCATCTATATGCGGAACGAGGATAACTCGGTGGAGAGAACCGTCGTCGTCCGTCAGAAGAAGGCACAGGAAAACAGTTTCGTGCCGCTGCCTGGTGAGAACCCATTGCCAGAGTGATCTGCGGTTTTCTTATTGTTTATAGTTTAGAGTTTATAGTTTAGAGTTTATATAATGAAACAGACAATTTTGGTAACAGGCGGCACGGGCTTCATCGGAAGCCATACGACCGTCGAACTGCAGGAAGCAGGTTATGAGGTGGTCATCATCGACAACCTCTCGAATTCAAATGCAAACGTTGTGGATGGCATCGAGAAGATCACAGGCATCAGACCCGCCTTCGAGAAGGTGGACTGCTGTGACAAGGAAGCCCTTGAGGGTGTCTTCAAGAAGTATCCGAAGATTGAGGGTATCATCCACTTCGCTGCCTCAAAGGCCGTTGGCGAGAGCGTGGAGAAGCCGCTGCTATACTATCGCAATAACCTCGTTTCGCTGATCAATCTGCTTGAACTGATGCCGAAGTACGATGTGAAGGGCATCATCTTCTCTTCCAGTTGCACCGTCTATGGCCAGCCTTCACAGGAGAACCTGCCTGTGACGGAGAACGCTCCCATCCAGAAGGCGATGAGTCCTTACGGCAACACGAAGCAGATCAACGAGGAGATTATCCAGGACTATATCCACTCTGGTGCTCCCATCAAGAGCATCATCCTGAGATACTTCAACCCCATCGGCGCCCATCCCTCTGCACTCATTGGCGAACTGCCCAATGGCGTGCCCATGAACCTCATCCCCTTCGTGACACAGACCGCTATGGGTATCCGTGAGCAATTGAAGATATTCGGTCACGACTACAACACGCCAGACAAGACATGTATCCGCGACTATATCTATGTGGTGGATCTGGCCAAGGCCCACGTGAAGGCGATGGAGCGCGTGCTCGACAAGCCTGAGACCGATGCCGTAGAAGTGTTTAATATCGGTACGGGCAAGGGCCTCTCTACGCTGGAAGTGGTCGAAGGCTTCGAGAAGGCTACAGGCGTGAAGGTGAACTGGACCTATGCTCCCCGTCGTGAGGGTGATATCGAACAGGTCTGGGGTAATGTCGACAAGGCCAACAAGGTGCTTGGCTGGAAGGCAGACACACCGACGGAAGAAGTCTTGAAGAGTGCCTGGAAATGGCAAGTGAAACTCCGCGAAGACGGAATACAGTAGTTTTTTTGTTTATAGTTTAAAGTTTATAGTTTATAGATGATTACTTCTTATAGGCAGCATGAATGGCATGCAAGGTATTCAACTATAAACTATAAACATTAAACTATAAACTTATCACCGCTCTGAAGGTTCCTTCGTCATCAAACTCATCAAGCGAGACGGGCTGTCGGAAGAGTCCGAAGAGGGAAGAACCGGAACCAGACATAGCGGCATAGGCTGCACCTAAGTCATAAAGTCTGTCCTTGATGGCACCGATCTCAGGATGGAGCGCAAAGACACTCCGTTCGAAATCATTGGTCAGGCGATTGCGCCAGGTCTCAACTGGCTGCATCACGATGTCGCGGCAGTTCAGTGCTGGATGCTGTGGGGTGATGAGCGAGAAGGCCTCTTTCGTAGAGACGGGGATAGCAGGACGGACCACAGCCAGATACCAGCCTTTAAGGTCGAGGGCGATGGGTTCAAGTTTCTCTCCGATGCCCTCCGCATAACAGGGCTTATTGAGAATGAAGAAGGCACAGTCGGCACCCAGACGGGCAGCGTAGTCTATCATCTGCTGGTCGGAGAGTCCCAACTGGAACATCCGATTCAACAGGGTAATCATAAATCCACAGTCGCTGCTGCCACCACCCATGCCGGCCTGCGTGGGAATACCTTTATATAAATGGGCATGAACACGGGGCAGGGTAGGGAAGTCCTGCTTCAACAGGTTGTAGGCACGCACCACCAGATTCTTCTGCTCGTCGCCGTCGATCACGATGTTCGTCACCTTCAGGTCGCAGTCGACGGCTGAAGGGAACTGCTCATCCATCGGGAACACCTCGAGGGCATCACAGATAGGAACGGGATAGAACACAGTCTCCAGATTGTGGTAACCGTCGGGACGGCGCTCAACGACGTTAAGCCCCAGGTTGATCTTTGCGATGGGATTTGTCAGCATGCTTCTTTTTCTTCTGGTTATTCTGGCCATTACCCTTCGAGTGCCAGCGGCCGTGACGACGGGTATTGGAACGTTTCTTCTCACGTTTGGTGTACTCTGGGGCCTCACCGAGTCCTTCCGGCAGAGGTATCTTCTCCACTTCCTTGCCGAGGAAATGCTCAATCTGCTGGAAACGGTAGATGTCCATATCGCTGATGAATGTGATAGCCTCACCATCACGGTCGGCACGGGCCGTACGACCAATACGATGCACATAATCCTCAGCATCATGGGGCACATCGTAGTTGATGACGATTCGGATATCGTCGATGTCGATGCCACGGGCCACGATATCGGTAGCCACGAGCACATCAGTCTGTCCGGCCTTGAAACGATACATCACCTCGTCGCGCTCCTGCTGGGAGAGGTCGCTGTGCATCTGGTCGCAGTTGATGTGCATCTGCTTCAGCGAACGGGTAATCTCTTTCACCTTCTCCTTCTTGCCAGAGAAGATGATGACGCGCTTCAGGTCGCCCTGCTTGAAGATGTGGTTGATAATCTTCAGTTTCTGCGGGTCGTAGCAGACATAGGCACTCTGGCGAATTTTCTCCGCAGGCTTGGAGACGGCAATCTTCACCTCTACAGGCTTGTGAAGCATGGTGACTGCCAACTCACGGATCTTCGGCGGCATCGTAGCAGAGAACATGATGCGCTGGCACGAACTGGGCAACTGCTGGACTATCTTCATGATATCGTCGATGAAGCCCATGTCGAGCATGCGGTCAGCCTCGTCGAGGACGAAGAAACTGCAGCGCGAGAGGTCGAGGTTGCCGACTTTCAGATGACTGAGCAGACGACCTGGCGTGGCAATGAGCACGTCGGCACCAAGCCGCATGCCACGGAGTTCCTGTTCGTATCTGCCACCGTCGTTACCACCATAGACAGCCACCGACGATACTCCATCAAGGTAATAGCCGAAGCCCTGCATGGCCTGGTCTATCTGCTGGGCGAGTTCACGGGTAGGGGACATCACCACACAGTTGATGGCATCCTTCGGGTAGTCGCCGTCGTCGAGCATCGAGAGGATCGGCAGCAGATAGGCTGCGGTCTTGCCCGTTCCTGTCTGTGCCACTCCCAACACGTCGTAGCCATCGAGGATCTCGGGGATGCAACGCTCCTGGATAGGGGTCATCTCGTCGAAGCGCATGTCGTAGAGCGCATCAAGGATATTATCGTTCAGATATGTTTCTTCAAATTTCACGTCAATACTTCAATTTTCAATTCTTAATAACTTCAATTCTAATTCGGAGCCTGCCTGTAGCAGAAGTAAGCAATCACCGCATAGAGTATGTTCGGTAGCCATGCAGCCAGAACCGGCGGGGTGTCGGCATTGATGGCAAAGGTGGCGCTGATGGTCTGCAACAGGATGTATGAGAACGAGAGGGCCAGACCGATTCCCAGAGACAGTCCCATGCCGCCCTTACGCTTACGGCTGGACAGACTGATGCCAATGACGGTCAGGATAAAGGATGCGAAGGAGGTGGCGATACGCTTGTGGTACTCCACCTCATATTGTACGACATTGACCGATCCTCGTTCCGTCTGCTTACCGATGTAATCGCGCAATTCATCGGAAGTAAGAGTCTCTTGTTGGCCATCGGAATAAACCAAATCCATCGGTTCCATCTGGATGAGGGTGTCGATGACTGAACCCGACTTGATTTCCTCACGGAGTCCTCTCAGCGTACGGATCTTGTAGTTCTGCGCTTTCCAATGGAAACGGTCTTCGCTGATGGAGTCGTAGCGGATGGTAGAGGCGGTCATGTGGCTGACCAGTTTCTTGTTCTCAAACTTATCGAGCGAGAAGCCATAGCCGGTCTTCGTATTATTATCGTATTGCTGGATATAAGCAATCACACCAGGTCTTATCATCAATTGAACGTTGCTGGCAGAGGTGATTTTCTTGCTGTTCCTGTATTTCGCCTCAAACTCCTGTCTGACAACGGTTCCGTGAGGAATGATATAGGCGCCGAGGTAGAAATTGACCAAGGCGATCATGGCAGCAGAGAGGATGTAAGGCCGCAACAGCCGCTTGAAACTGACGCCAGCAGCCAGCATAGCGATAATCTCGGAGTTGCCGGCCAACTTGGAAGTGAAGAAGATAACGGCGATGAATACGAACAAGGGCGAGAAGAGGTTCGAGAAATACGGCACGAAGTTGGCATAATAGTCGAAGACAATAGCCTTCAACGGTGCCCCTAAGGTCGTGAACTTCGACAGGTTCTCGTTGACATCGAAGACGATGGCGATGGAAATGATGAGGATGATGGAGTAGATGTAGGTGCCGATGAATTTGGAGATGATATATCTGTCGAGGCGTGGCAACAGGCGCCAAGGGTTCAGATGGCGAACCCACCGGAATGTCTTCCGGAGGAGACGCCCCGTCTTACGGAGCCATACCCTGATATACTTACTCTTCTTCATCTATCTGCGCTTTCCGAGTTGTTCTATTACTGAACGTTTCCATTGTACAAAGTCACCAGCGATGATATGCTGTCGGGCATCGGTTACCAGCCGCAGGTAGAAGGCGAGGTTATGGATAGAGGCTATCTGCATGGCCAGCAGTTCCTGCGCCTTGAAGAGATGATGGAGATAGGCCTTCGAGTGGATACGGTCTATCTCACAGCCATCGGGATCAATGGGCGAGAAGTCGTCCTCCCACTTCTTGTTCCGCATGTTCATCGTTCCCTCATAAGTGAACAGCATGGCGTTGCGACCGTTGCGGGTTGGCATCACACAGTCGAACATGTCGACACCACGCTCGATGGCTTCGAGGATATTCTGTGGCGTACCGACTCCCATCAGATAACGGGGACGGTCCTTTGGAAGGATGTCGTTGACCACTTCGATCATCTCATACATCACCTCCGTCGGTTCACCTACGGCCAGGCCACCGATCGATACGCCACCGCCATCATTCAGTTTTGTCAGCATATCGCAGACATGCCTGGCAGCATCCTGACGCAGATCCTTATAGGTACAACCCTGCACGATAGGGAATAATGTCTGGTTGTAGCCATAAAGGGGCTCTGTCTCATTGAATCGCTTCACGCATCGCTCCAGCCATCGTTGCGTAAGTCTCAGACTCTTAGAGGCATACTGATAATCGCTCTGTCCTGGCGGACATTCGTCGAAAGCCATCATGATATCGGCACCGATGACGCGCTGAGTATCCATTACATTCTCTGGCGTGAAGATATGTCTCGAACCGTCGATATGGCTCTGGAACTCACAACCTTCCTCACGGAGTTTGCGAATACCTGTCAACGAAAACACCTGAAACCCGCCGCTGTCCGTCAGAATCGGTCGGTCCCAGGTATTAAACCGATGAAGTCCGCCCGCCTTACGGAGGATGTCAAGTCCGGGACGAAGATAGAGGTGGTAGGTATTGCCGAGGATAATCTGTGCCTTCACCTGTTCACGCAGTTCTGAGAAGTGGACTCCCTTCACGCTGCCAGCCGTTCCGACGGGCATGAAAATGGGGGTCTGAATAGGACCGTGAGCGGTCTGTATCAGACCTGCTCTTGCCTCACTGGCGGAATCTGTATGATCAACTTGAAAAGTCATGCCTAATTATATCACCATTTCACCTTTTCACTTTTTCCCCTTTTCATCGTCATCCTCAGGGATTGTGAAGTCGAGCGGGTGCTTGACAATCTCATCCGTAAGCGCAAAGTCCCACACATCCTGCACGTTCTCCACATAATGGAAGGTGACGCCCTTGAGATACACCTCAGGAATCTCGTTGATATCCTTCTCGTTCTCACGGCACATCACGATGTCCGTAATGCCGGCACGCTTGGCGGCAAGGATCTTTTCCTTGATTCCACCGACCGGAAGCACCTTTCCTCTCAGGGTAATCTCGCCCGTCATGGCCGTATTCTTACGCACCTTCTTCTGGGTAAGGGCCGAAGCAATCGAGGTGGCAATGGTGATACCTGCCGACGGTCCGTCCTTGGGGGTAGCACCTTCCGGCACATGGATATGGATGTTCCAGTTGTCGAAGATGCGGTAGTCGATATGGAGTTTGTCGGCATGGGCCTTCACATACTCCAACGCCAGAATGGCCGACTCCTTCATCACGTCGCCGAGGTTACCCGTCAGCGTGAGTTTCGAACCTTTGCCCTTGGAGAGGGACGTCTCAATAAAGAGAATCTCTCCGCCGACACTTGTCCAGGCCAGACCCGTCACCACGCCAGCATAGTCATTGCCTTGATAGATATCCCGATAGAATGGGGGCTTGCCTAAGAGGTCTTCAATCTCTGTCGGCGTGATCTTCTGATAGTCTGTATTATCCTCAAGTTGTCGTTTGTAGGCAATCTTACGAAGGGCTTTGTCAATCTGTTTCTCCAACTGACGGACACCACTCTCACGGGTATAGCGCTCGATAATCATCTCGATGGCTGCCTTGTTGAAGGTGGGTTTCAGAGAACGGGTATTCAATCCCGTGTTCTCTAACTCGCGAGGTATCAAGTGTCGCTTCGCAATTTCGTACTTTTCCTCTGTGATATAGCCACTTACCTCAATAATCTCCATGCGGTCGAGTAGGGGACGCGGAATGGTGGAAAGGTTATTGGCGGTGGCGATGAAGAGCACCTTCGACAAGTCATAGTCCACATCCAGGTAGTTGTCGTGGAAGGCATTATTCTGCTCTGGATCGAGCACTTCGAGCAGGGCAGAGGCGGGGTCGCCGTTGTGGGTCATCTGGGTGATCTTGTCGATTTCATCGAGGATGAACACGGGATTGCTCGAGCCAGCCTTCTGGATCGACTTGATGATACGTCCGGGCATGGCACCGATATAGGTACGACGGTGTCCGCGGATCTCGGCCTCATCATGCAGACCACCTAACGACATGCGGACATACTTTCGCTTCATGGCCGAGGCGATGCTCTTGCCTAACGAGGTCTTGCCGACGCCCGGAGGACCGTAGAGACAGATGATGGGTGACTTCAGATCACCGCGCAGGGCCAGCACAGCCATGTATTCGAGGATGCGCTCCTTCACTTTCTCCATGCCGTAGTGGTCATGGTCGAGTATCTTCTGGGCACGCTTCAGGTTCAGGTCGTCCTGGGTATATTCGCACCAAGGCAGACTGACGAAGGTCTGCAGGTAGTTCAGTTGCACGTTGAATTCCGGACTCTGCGGATTCAGGTTATCCAGTTTGTCGGCCTCCTTATAGAACACCTTACTTACCTCATAGGGCCACTTCTTGTCTTCAGCCTTCCGGAGCAAGTCACGTTTCTCCGGAGTCGTCTCACCGTTGCCCATCTCAGCCTGCAGGTTCTTGATCTGCTGCTGCAGGAAATAGTTTCGCTGCTGCTCGTCGATATCCTCACGGGTCTTGTTACGGATATCGGCCTTCAGGTTCTGAAGGTTGATCTCCCGGTTCAGGATCTTCATCACGCTGAACAGGCGCTCCTTCACGTGTTCCATCTCCAGCAGCCCCATCTTCTCTTTCGCAGAGAACGGCATGTTCGAGCATACGAAGTTGAGCGCCATCACGTTGTTTGAGATATTCTTGATGGCGAATGATGCCTCGTCGGGAATATCCTCACTGATGTTGATATACTGGTTCACCATATTGCGGAGATCCTCGACGGCCGTCCTGAACTCACGGTCTTTCTTCTCCGGCTCTATGTCTTCCAACGGCTCTACGAGACCCTCCAGATAGGGGTCGGTCTTGATAATCTTCTCCAGACGGAAACGGCCTAATGCCTGAACAATCGTCGTCAGGTTGCCATTGGGCAGGGTCAGTTGCTTCATCACCTTGCCGTAAACACCATACTCATAGAGGTCCTCCTGCAAGGGGAAGTCTACATCAGGCTCGCGCTGGCAGACGATACCGATCACATGGCCCATCTTCTCGGCCTTCTGAACCAGTTTCTTACTTGAGTCTCTGCCGATGAGTATGGGCGAGACGACGCCAGGGAACAGGACGAGATTGCGCACGGCGAGGATAGGCACCGACGACGGGACATTCATCTTGATCAGATCAGACAGGTCGCCATCAACGTCGGCAATCATCTGAAATGCTGTGTTATTGTTGTGATTACTCATAAGTCTTTTTACCTTACAAATCAAATAAATTGGGTGCAAAGTTACAAAAAAAGCCACAGATTACACCTATTTATTCTATTAATCTGTGTTAATCCATAGAATCTATGACATAAAATAACTAACTTTGCACGCAGAAAATGGCAAACGACTACTTTCAGTTTAAGCAATTCACCATCCGCCAACACCGCTGTGCGATGAAAGTGGGCACCGACGGCACCCTGTTAGGAGCCTGGTCACTGGCCTCGTCTGGCCCCTGCCGAATCCTTGATATCGGCACCGGCACAGGTCTCATCGCCCTGATGATGGCCCAGCGCTACCCGCAAGCCTCTGTCACGGCCATCGACATGGATGCCCAGGCCGTACAACAGGCTCGAGAGAACGTAGCGGCTTCACCTTTTGCCGAGAGGATACATGTCGTCGAGGGGGATGTGCAGGCGTTCGAGACCACAGAAAAGTTCGATTCCATCGTCTGTAATCCGCCCTTTTTCGAGGATTCTCTTACCTGTCCGGATCCACAACGAACAGAAGCACGACATACTGTTACGCTGGGTTACCGGCAGTTGATGGAATCTGTTTTCCGATTACTGAAAGACGACGGCCTGTTTTCTGTGATTATTCCTTCTGATTGTCGTGCGAGACTGGAGAGCGAGGCACATTTGAGAGGCTTCTTCATCAGTCGTGTCTGCAGTATACAAACGACACCCATAAAAGCGCCAAAGCGTTACATGATTGAAATGACGAAACAACCTGTTAATGAGGTTGATACGACAAACGGTGTACTTGAGTCGTCGCCCCAGATAAGGAGTGACTGGTATCATGAACTGACTAAAGAATTCTACATCAAATGAAGACGACCATCATACAACTGAACATCGAGTGGGGGAATCCGCTTGAAAACATCCGAAAAGTGGAGCGACTGATGACTGAGGCCCCCAAGAGCGACCTCTATGTACTGCCGGAAATGTGGAGTACGGGCTTTGCCACAGAACCTCAGAATATCGCTGAAAACGAGGAAAACAGCGTCTCTCTGCAATGGATGCGTACCACTGCCAAGCGCTTGAACTGCGCTTTTTCTGGCAGTCTGGCGATAAAACTGCCAGAAAGTGACATTTACGTGAATCGACATTATTTTATTGATGGCCGTGCTGGCTCCGAGGCCTATTATGATAAACACCATCTTTTCACTTACGGCCACGAAGACCGTTATTATCAGTCTGGCGATGCCCATTCCATCGTAGAATACTGCGGTTTCCGCATTCTGCTTCTGACCTGTTACGACTTGCGATTTCCAGTCTGGAGCAGATATGCTGACGCCTTGCAATACGACGCCATCATCGCTGTGGCCAACTGGCCTGAGAGTCGTCAGAACGCCTGGCAGATCCTGACCAGAGCCCGGGCGATGGAAAATCAGGCGTATCTCATCGGCTGTAATCGTGTTGGCGACGACAACTATTCTCATTATCGTGGTCTGAGTGCCATTATCAGTCCAATCGGCAAAACGCTCGCCAGTTGTCAGGCCAACAAAGAACAAACCGTTTCATATACTTTGGATTTGGAAGTCGTCAAGAAGCAGCGCACAAAATTTCGCGTTTTGGACGATCGTGATATCAAATAATCTGAGTCAAATAGAGGCCTTATCAGTTATCTGCCTGACAATCATCCTTTTAGACCAGAATCGGCATTATGATAAATAAAAGAAATAAGGAATAAGAATCATTCTTCCCCTTTCAATAATAATAAGGTCCGGCAAGTACAAAAGTAAAACAAGTTGTTTTGGTGTCGAACTAGGCATTCCTTACTATCGTAGAAGGCATCCTTTACAGACCAAAACAACTTGTTTTACTTTTAGAGTTGTGCTTATCAGAATGGCAGGTCGTCAGTTGAACCTTCGGCAGACGGTTCCTGTGCTGGCGGGAACGGTGCCGTGGCTCCGTCTGCCGGCGGGAATGGCGAAGCCTGAGGCGCTCCGGCGGCTGCTACTGGCGCTCCAGCCACGGGCTGCTGGCCACGAATGATGTTGTAAGCGCGAATCTCGTTGAACCAACGGCCGTTGTACTCATGGGCGTCGATGTCGAACTGGATGGTCAAGTCCTCACCCTGCTGGATGTTGAACTGCTTGATGCGGTCCTCGCCGAAAAGACGGAACATGCATCTGCGAGGATACTGACCAGGCACTTCGATCACATACTCCTGAGACATCCAACTGTTTCCTGTACGAGCCGAGACGCCACTTTGGGCGGGCATGACGGCGATAATTCTTCCTGTTAATTCCATTGCTTAAACTGTTTTTATTTGTTGATTTTATCGTTTTCAGGTGGCGAAATTACTAAAAATAGTTTGAATTGCACAATTTTCTCTGCTTTTTTTTGTTGAATACAACGTTTTTTTGTAATTTTGTCCCAATTATTAAAAAGGTAATAAATAACAAGAAAACTATAACAACTATGAGATTTACATTATCAAGCAGCGCACTGAGTGGAAAACTCACTGCCCTCTCAAGAGTGATTAACAGTAAGAACGCCTTGCCCATCCTTGGCGACTTCGTGTTCGAGATCAAGGACAATATCCTGTATCTGACGGCTTCGGACTCGGAGAACATGATGAAGACACAGTTGGAACTGACGGAGAGCGACGGCTATTGCCGCTTCGCTATCGGCAACCATGACCTGCTGGAGGCTGTGAAGGGCTTCTCTGAGCAGCCTATCACGTTCGATGTCGACCAGGAGAAGAACATCGTGAAGATATCCTATCAGAACGGTCTGTTCTCGCTGCCCATCGAGAATGCCGACGAGTTCCCCATGGCCCAGCCCGTCAGCGACTTCGCCACGATAATCACACTCCCCAACCTCATACTGGCTGAGAATATCAACCGCTCCGTCTTCGCTACGGCTCAGGACGAGTTGCGCCCCGTGATGAACGGTATCTACTTCGACCTGACGGCCGACTGTCTGGCTGTGGTGGCCAGCGACGGTCACAAGTTGGTGCGCAACAAGGTGTTCACCATCACAAGTGAGCAGCCTGCCGCATTCATCCTGCCGAAGAAGCCTGCCAACCTGCTGCGTAACCTGCTTGGCAAGGACGGTGGCGATGTGATCATCCGCTTCGACGAGCGCAATGCCGAGGTGAACTATGGCGACGGTATCCTGCAGTGCCGGCTGATTGAGGGCCGCTACCCCAACTACAACAGCGTGATTCCGCAGAACAACCCCAACGAGTTGCGCGTCGACCGTCTCGGACTGCTGGCCGCCCTGCGCCGTGTGCAGCCTTTCGCCAACGACTCGAGCAACCTGATCCGCTTCCATGTGGAGGGCTCTACCCTGCAGTTGGATGCTGAGGACTACGACTTCTCGAAGACGGCTACGGAGCGGTTGACCTGCGAATACAACGGCCAGCCGATGAGCATTGGTTTCAAGGGCTCGTCGTTCATCGAGGTGCTGAGCAACTTCGACTGCCAGGAGGTGATCATCCAGTTGGCCGACCCCAGCCGTGCCGGTCTGGTACTGCCCTCAGAGCAGCCTGAGAACCAGGATGTGCTGATGCTGATGATGCCGATGCTGATCAACGATTAAATGATATTGAACATTGAGCATTGAGCTTTGAACTTTATGATTACTTGTAAAGGCAACATGGAGGGAAAAGTCATATCATAACGCTCAATGTTCAAAGTTTAAAAACCAAAGTAATATGAAACTGAATCTTCAGAAGCCACTCGTCATCTTCGACCTGGAGACGACGGGTCTTGACTTGGTCAAGGATCGTATCATTCAGATATCTTATATTAAGGTGTATCCCGACGGACATGAGGAGCGTGGCGATGAACTGATCAATCCTGAGCGCCCCATCGAAGCCATTATCACACAGTTGACGGGTATCAGCAATGACGACGTGAAGGACAAGCCTACTTTCAAGCAGTTGGCGCAGACGCTGGCAGACAAGTTTGCCGGTTCTGACTTCGCTGGCTTCAACTCGAACAACTTCGACATCCCCCTTCTGGCTGAAGAGTTCCTGCGGGCTGGTATCGACTTCGACTTTTCCAAGAGCCGGCTCATCGACGCCTGCACCATCTTCAAGAAGATGGAGCGTCGTAACCTCGCTGCCGCCTATAAGTTCTACTGCGGGCGGAAGATGGAGGACGACTTCGAAGCCCACCGTGCCGACCAGGATACGGAAGCCACCTATCGGGTGCTGATGGGCGAACTGGACAAGTATGCCCCTGGGGCCAACGAGGATAAGGAGAAGGTGTTGGAGAATGACATGGACCAGTTGGCTGCTTTCTCCAAGCAGAACAACAACGTGGACTTCGCCGGCCGCATCGTCTGGGCAGAGATGAAGGACCGCAACGGTAATCCCCTACTCGACCAGGATGGTCAGCCCAGGATGACGGAGGTGTTCAACTTCGGCAAGCACAAGGGCCTTCCTGTGGCCGATGTGCTGCATATCGACCCAGGCTATTACAGTTGGATACTGTCTGGCGACTTCACCTACAACACGAAGCAGGTACTGACCCGTATCCGACTGCGCGAATCGAAGTTGAACGGATGATGTTAAAAGTGAAAAGGTCAAAGGGTGAAAAGGTGAAGCCTGTCGTATTGAGATACATCAGTTCTGTCAAGAGATGTGTATTGGTGGGAAGTCTTTCACTTCTTCACCTTTTCATTTCTTCACCTTTGCATGCTCAGGAGTTGCAGGCTAAGATCAACATCAACCATAGTCAGATACAGGGCACGGACGTCAGCGTGTTTGAAAACCTGAAGCAGACGCTCGAGCAGTTTGTCAACGAACGGCAATGGACCGATCTGCAGTTCCAGAAGAACGAGCGCATCCAGTGCAGTTTCAATATCACCGTGACAAAGTATGTCAAAGACGAGAACCGCTTTGAATGTACGGCTCTGATACAGGCCAACCGTCCGGTCTACAACTCGGCCTACACCACCACCTTATATAATAATAGAGATGACAACTTCCAGTTCGAGTTCGTACAGTTCGACCAGTTGAACTATAATGATGAGACGATAGACAACCAGTTGACGGCACTCTTTGCCTATTATGCCTATCTGATCATCGGCCTCGACCTCGACAGTTTTGCCCCTCTCGGCGGAACGGATATCCTGCAGAAATGCGTCTATCTGGTGAACAATGCCCAGGACTTAGGTTTCCCAGGCTGGAAACTGTTTGAGGACAGCCGAAACCGCTTTGCCATCATCAACGACTACATGGATGAGTCGATGAAGCCCTTCCGGCAGTTGCAGTACGACTATTATCGCAAGGGGCTTGACGAGATGGCGAATAATGCGGAACGTGGCCGTACTGAGATCTCCAACGCTCTGGAGAATGGTTTGAAGACGTCGCATGAGAACAAGCCCCTGAGCCTGTTGCCGCAGATCTGGACGGACTACAAGAAAGACGAGTTGAAGAACATCTATAACGGCAAGGGCACCCAGAAGGAGAAAGAGCGCATCTACGACATGCTGATGAGTATCAACGCCTCGCAGAGCAATACCTGGGATGACATCAGGAAGTGAAGAATTAGAAATCAAGAGATAAGAATAAAGAGTTAAGGAATGCTCAAGCATCTTTATATCAAGAACTTTACGCTGATAGACGAATTGGACATAGAATTCCGTCAAGGGTTCTCTGTCATCACGGGAGAGACTGGTGCCGGAAAGAGCATCATCCTCGGAGCCATCGCCCTGCTGCTGGGACAGCGGGCAGACTCGAAGGCTATCAAGCAAGGTGCAGACAAGTGTGTTATCGAGGCCCATTTCGACCTGACACGCTATGATATGGACGCCTTCTTCGCCGAGAACGATATCGAGAACGATCCGGAGGACTGCATTGTGCGCCGCGAACTCCTGGCGTCAGGTAAAAGCAGGGCTTTCATCAACGACACGCCCGTTCAACTGTCCATGTTGAAGGAATTGGGAGAAAGACTTGTCGACGTACACTCACAGCATCAGAACCTCTTGCTCAACAAGCAAGACTTCCAGTTGGGTGTGGTCGATATCTTCTCTGACGACGAGAAGGAACTGGCCCAATACCAGCAGTCGTTCAGACAATACCAGCAGGTGAAGCAGTCGCTCGAAGACCTCAAGGAGAGTATCGAGCGCAACCGTCAGAACGCCGACTTCCTGAGATTCCAATGCGACGAACTGACACAGGCGAACCTCGTTGAGGGAGAACAAGAAGAGTTGGAACAGCGCAGCGACACCATGAGCCATTCTGAGGACATCAAGCGGGCGCTCTATGAAGCCGACAACGCCCTTGGGGCCGAACAGACCGGCGTCGTCTCTGCCTTGCGTTCCACACTCTATGAACTGAGGAAGATCGGCGATGTCTACCCCGTGGCCGCAGAACTCGTGGAGCGTGTAGACAGTTGCTATATCGAACTGAAGGACATTGCACAGGAAGTGAGCAGCCATCTGGAGCGCATCGACTTTGATCCGATGGAAATGGATGCCGTCACGAATCGCCTGGACAAACTGTACGACCTCGAAAAGAAATACCACGTAGAGACCGTTGAAGAACTGATAGCCAAGCGTGCTGAACTGAGCGAACAACTGGATAACATCGAGAACAGCGACGAGGCACTCTCAGCCTTGCAGCAACAACTTCAACAGTTACACAAGCAGGCCTGTCAGGAAGCAGATGCCCTGACGAGACTCCGTGCGAAGGCCGCCAAGCGGATTGAGTCGGAGATGCAGCAGAAACTCGTCCCCCTCGGCATGCCCCATGTGCGCTTCTCTGTTGAGATCAGCCCTGAGCCGCTGGGACTCAGTGGTCAGGATAAGATTGCATTCATGTTCAGTGCCAACACCTCTACCCCACTCCAGCCCATCTCGCAAGTGGCCTCAGGCGGTGAGATAGCCCGAGTGATGCTCTCCCTGAAGGCGATGATCAGTGGAGCCGTGAAACTGCCTACCATTATCTTCGACGAGATTGATACGGGCGTCAGTGGAAAGATGGCAGAGAAGATGGCAGAGATGATGCAGGAGATGGGAGATCATGGTCGTCAGGTCATCAGCATCACCCACTTGCCCCAGATTGCCGCTCTCGGTACAACCCATTATAAGGTAGAGAAGCAAGAGACGGCACAAGGCACCGTCAGCAGTATGAAACAACTCAATGAAACTGAGCGCATCCATGAGATTGCCCAGATGCTGAGTGGTAGTGATGTCAGCGAGGCTGCCATTGCCAACGCCAAACAATTGCTAAAGACAAAGAATTGAATCATTGCAGAATAGAAAAATCATGAATAGGATAACAAATACCATAAAGGTTAAGGTTGTGTTGACAGGCGTTCTGCTCTTCCACCTTTTTACTCTTTCACCCACACATGCCCAGCCATCCTGGGTGAAAAAGGCAACCAAGTCTGTGTTCACCTTGAAGACCTTTGCGGCAGACGGTTCGCTGATTGCCAGCAGTAATGGCTTCTTTACGGGTTCCAACGGTGAGGCTGTCAGCAGTTTCTCGCCTTTCAAGGGCGCTTCCAAGGCCATCATCATCGATGCCCAGGGGAAAGAGACGGCCGTCGTCAGTATTCTTGGTGCCAACGATATCTACGATGTCGCCCGTTTCCGTGTCGATAACAACAAGTCACAGCCGTTACCGATATGCACCACCACCATGTCGGAAGGCAGCATGGTATGGCTCCTCCCCTATCATGAAACCAAACAGGTATTAAGCGGCCCGGTCAGGAAGGCAGAACTGTTTATGGACAACTATGCCTACTATACAGTTGCGCTCACCTCTCCACAGCATACCGAGAGTTGTCCCCTCCTGAATGATGAAGGGGAAGTCGTCGGCCTGATACAGCCATCGGCCAATGCCATGGACTCTCTCAGTTATGCTATCAGCGCAGTCTTCGCCGACTCCTTGAGGATGACGGGATTCAGCATGAACGACCCTATCTTCCAACAAACCCAGATCAAGAAGGAGTTGCCAGATGACCTGAAAGAGGCCAACATCGCCATCTATCTTGCCAGTTCAAGGAACGACTCTCTGGCCTATGCCGAACTGATCGACGACATGATCAGCAAGTTCCCTTCAGCGCCAGACGGCTATACCTACAAGGCACAGTTGGCGGCCAACAACGGAGACTTTGCCTTAGCCGACCGGAATATGGCGGAAGCCATCCGGGTGGCTTCTCCCAAAGACGAATCACACTTCAACCTCGCCCGTCTGATCTACAATAAGGAAGTCTATCAGCCCGGCGTACCCTTCGAGGCATGGAGTTTAGACAAGGCACTCTCGGAAGTGCGTGAGGCCATCACCATCAATCCCCAGGCGACCTATCAGCAACTTGAGGCCAATATCCTCTTCGCCCAGAAACAGTATGAAGGGGCATACGACATCTTCATGCAGTTGACGAACACCCCTTTGCGCAATGCGGAACTGTTCTATGGAGCCTCCCGATGCAAGGCCCTGATGCGTGACACGACCGCCATGCTCTCGCTCCTGGACAGTTGCGTGAACACCTTCTCCAAGCCCTACTTGAAAGATGCAGCCCCATACCTGTGGGCACGAGCCGAGGCGAAACGTGACGCCGGCAAATACCGTGATGCTCTCTCTGACATGAATGAATACGAGAAACTGATGAGTGCGAACATCAACGACAGTTTCTATTATATCCGCCATCAGACAGACATACAGGCCCGGCTCTATCAGCAGGCTCTCAATGACATTAAGCAGGCCATTCAGATCAATCCGCAAGAGACGCTTTACTATGCAGAGAAAGCCTCATTGGAAGTGCGGGTCGGACTCCTGGACGATGCCGAAGCCACCTCCAAAGAATGTATTGCTGTCGACCCCAACAATAGCGACGGCTATCTGTTCCTCGGCTTGGCCCAGTGTATGAAAGGCAACAAGCAACAAGGTCTTGACAATCTCAGGAAAGCCAAGGAAATGGGCGATCCACAGGCAGACGGGCTGATAGAGAAATACAAATAATCAAAGCCGATGGGATTATGGCGCCATGTATGGTCGAGGATGACAAATATGACAAATATGACAAATGACAGTGTCAGATTTTGGGGAGGAATGGAAGATGAAAATATAAAAATTTAGTCATTATTATATATAATATATATATTATATATAATAATGAATTAAAACAGAGTTTTTGCCGAGAGGTGTGTGGGCGGAAATGACAATTGTCATTTGTCATATTTGTCATTTTTTAGCAGAAAAGATGTCTGGACACCCTGCGGACACCTTGTTGCTCGACCTCGTTGTCAAGCCCGGTACCATCATCAGATTATGATACGGCGGTGGAAGATAGTAAGAAAGTAGGAAATGCCTTCTACGCCTCGTGCTGATAGGCTCCATAGGGGTATAGTAATGCCTACTATCACTCGTAGTAGGCATCAGCACGAGCCATAGTAGGCATTAGCATGAACCGTGGAAGGCATCGTTACAAACGCACCCCCGATTTTGCAAACTCATAGATAGCAATCCGTCATATCAACCGCCATCCATAGGAGGCCGATTGCCGAGGCTGCGATCCTCAGGATTCTCAAATCGCGTGTATTCGCCACGGAAGGTGAGCAGCACATCGCCGGTGGCACCTTTACGGTGCTTGGCGATGATGATCTGTGCCATGCCACGCAGGTCGTGGCCTGCTTCATCCTGATAGATGTGGTAGTACTCAGGACGGTGAACGAAGATCACCATATCCGCATCCTGCTCGATGGCTCCGGACTCACGCAGGTCTGACAGTTGCGGGCGCTTGCCGTCAAGACCTTCACGGCTCTCTACACCACGGTTCAACTGGCTCAGGGCGAGGATGGGGATGTCAAGTTCCTTGGCCAGTCCCTTCAGCGAGCGCGAGATGGTAGACACCTCTTCCTGACGGCTGCTGAAACGCATGCCATTGGCATTCATCAGTTGCAGATAGTCGATCATGATCAATTTGACACCATGCTCACGGACCAGCCTGCGCGCCTTCGTTCTCAGTTCGAAGACCGAGAGACCTGGGGTGTCGTCAACGTATAGGGGGGCACCCAGCAGATTGTTGATGTGCTTGTCGAGCCTGTCCCACTCATCGCGCTGCAGTTGACCGTTGAGGATTTTCGAACCCTGGATTTCACAGACATTGGAGATCAGACGGTTTACCAACTGCACATTCGACATTTCCAATGAGAAGAAGGCCATCGGCACATGAGAGTCTGCGGCAATATTCTTGGCCATCGACAGGGCAAAAGAGGTCTTACCCATGGCGGGTCGTCCGGCGATGATGACGAGGTCGGAATTCTGCCAGCCGCTCGTCATGTCGTCGAGTTTGTAATAGCCGGTAGAGATACCCGTCAGTCCGTCGGTATTGGCAGCGGCAGCCTGAATGACCTTCAGGGCCTGATCGATGACAGGATTGATCTGGGTGTAGTCCTTCTTCATGTTCCGCTGTGACAGTTCGAACAGCGAACCTTCAGCCTCCTGCATCAATTCCTCGACATCAACGGTCTCGTCAAAGGCTTTCGTCTGAATGACACTCGCAAAGGAAATGAGTTGTCGGGCCAGGGACTTCTGGGCTATGATCTGGGCGTGGTACTCGATATTGGCTGAAGAAGCCACCTTTGAACTCAGTTCGGCCACATAGCCAGGGCCGCCGACTTCCTCCAGATTGCCAGATTTAGCCAGTTGTTCCGTGACCGTCAGCACGTCTACGGGGCGTTCGTCCATGTTCAGGTCACGGATGGCTGTATAGATCATCTGATGACGGGGATCATAGAAACTCTCCGGATGCAACAACTCACAGACAATGGCATAGGCATCCTTATCAATCATCAGGGCACCCAGGACGGCATCCTCTACCTCCAGCGCCTGTGGTGGCAGATGGCCATAGGTGGGGTCTAACGGCATCTGACGACGTTGTCTCTTTCGATTGTTATTCTCTTGTTCGGGCATGATGAAATCTATATTAAATGTTTGTTTCTATTCATTTTCACCTTTCAGGGTCGGGAGGGAGATATGATATCGGACGGCCAGGAAACGGATGAGGCATGTAACGAAGAAACTGCTGATGGCACTCAACTCAGTAGAGAGTCCCAATGCGGCCAAGGCCCAATAGACCAGGCCGCCCAACACGCAGGCCATAGCATATATCTCCTTATGGAAAATAACGGGTTCGTTGTTCAGAAGGATATCGCGGATGACGCCACCAGCCGAGCCTGTGATGCAGCCCATGATGATGGCCACCCAGAAAGGCTGTCCCAGGGAAAGGCTCTTCTGGATGCCGGCAATGGTGAACAAGGCCAGTCCTAACGTGTCGAACACAAACCAGGCATTCTTCAGTGGTTCCATCCACTTGCCGAAAAAGACCACCGTCAGCAAAGCCACGCCTGTACATATTAAATAAATAGGTGTAGTCATCCAAAAGGGAATCGAACCGAGCATCACGTCGCGTATGGTTCCACCCCCAATGGCCACCGCCACGCCACAGACATACCCACCAAACCAGTCGAAATGCTTGGCAGCGGCATGGCGGATGCCTGAGATGGCAAACGCAAATGTACCCAATAACTCTATGATTCTGATAATCAGTTCCTGATCCATCACGCTTCTCCCTTCAATCTTCAAATCTCTTCCCCCAATAGTTGACCATCCGCTGGTACATCTTCTCCTCAGCAGGGTTGTGCTGTCCGTGCCAAAGCCGTTCATTGATCAGCGTATCGGGCATGTATTGCTGGGGCGTGAAATGACCAGGATAGTCATGGGGATACTTATATCCATCATGATAGCCCAGATCCTTCATCAACTGTGTGGGGGCATTACGGATGGGCAGCGGCACAGGTTGGTTCCCTGTCTTCTTCACCAGTTCCAAGGCTGCATCCACACCTAAATAGGCACTGTTACTCTTGGGTGATGTGGCCAGATAGACCGTTGCCTCTGCCAGTGGTATCCTTCCCTCGGGCCACCCAATCTTCATGACGGCATCGAAGGCCGCATTGGCGAGCAAAAGGGCATTGGGATTCGCCAGTCCGATATCTTCAGCAGCACTGATAACCAGTCGTCGGGCGATAAACTGCGGGTCTTCCCCACCCTCTATCATCCTGGCAAGCCAATAAAGGGCCGCATCGGGATCAGACCCCCGGATACTCTTGATAAAGGCGGAGATAATGTCATAGTGCATCTCGCCATCCTTGTCATAGGCTAAGGGATTCTGTTGCAGACGCCTGACGACAATATCATCTGTGACAACTACTTCATCCGATGATTCAGATTCTACGACTAATTCTAAGATATTCAGCAACTTACGGGCGTCGCCTCCGCTGTATCTCAGTATGGCATCCGTCTCCCTTAACTCGATATTCTTTTCTTTTAGAATCGTATCTGTATGGATGGCTCTGTCGAGTAGTTTCAGAAGGTCTTCTTTCTCCAGAGACTTCAGTATGTACAACTGACATCTGGACAAGAGAGGACGGATTACCTCAAACGAGGGATTCTCCGTTGTGGCACCTATCAAAGTCACAACACCCTTCTCTACGGCTCCCAAAAGAGAGTCTTGCTGAGACTTGGAGAAACGATGTATCTCATCGATGAAGAGAATGGGCGAGGCTTCATTGAAGAAACGTCCTTTCTGTGCCTTCTCAATGACATCCCTGACATCCTTGACACCACTTGTGACGGCCGACAGGGTATAGAAAGGCGTTTCCAACTTATGGGCGATAATCTGGGCAAGTGTCGTCTTACCCACGCCAGGAGGTCCCCAGAGGATAAAAGAAGAGATGCGTCCTGCTTCGATCATTTTCCGCAGAACGGCTCCCTCGCCCACTAAATGTTGTTGTCCGATATAGTCATCTAAAGTGCGAGGACGCAGTCTTTCAGCCAGTGGTTGTGCCATATTTTGCCTGCAAAGTTACTTTAAAATGTGAAAATCACAAAAAATATCATCAAAAAACTTGCTAATAAAAAATAAAGTATATACATTTGCAGAAAAAAACGAGAATATATATGGCAAGAACAAAGCAACAACAGCCGGAAAGTAATCCTTCACTTTCTATTAAGGCAGTCACGAAAAGTAGTGTATGGGATATTCAGGAGAATGATGTGTTCCGTATGTGGGAAGCAGCCTGCAAGGATGCAGAAGTCAAGGAGAACATCAATCACTATCTGGATATTTTCAAAAGCGCCTTCCTCATCGACGAGATAAAGGATGACGTGATGCTCGTGAAGAAGAGTTATGAGAAGCGTGGTTATAAAGTGGCTCAAATCAAGTTTGACGAGAACCTGAAGTTTGCATGGGCTATCAAGAAAAGGCCCATCATGCGTGTTACTGACCTGACTTACGAAAACATCCGTCACATCTCTGCCGCCAAATTGATAGAGGTGCTGGATCGCAATTTCGGTGGTGGCTGGGATTCATTGTCGCAGTCTATTCAGGATATCATCCTGAGTGGCTTCGATATTTCAACCACGACACTTCCCAAAGACCGTCTTCACAAGAAGGGTGGTATGTATGAGAAGAAAGTGGAAGACGGCTATGAGGTGTTAGAGGTAGAAAAGGGCGGCTGGGTAGAAGCCATCTTCGCCAAACTGAAGCCTGAGCAGGAGAAAATCCGCATGAAGTTCTCTGACAAGCCGGATGATGAAGAAGGAGATGACGAAGAGAATGAGGATGATGACTTCGAGGTAGTTGACGACTACACTTCTCATGATGAGGAAGATGAGGAAGTCTCTGATCCCGATGATGACCAGATTACCGAAGACAACTACTCGACCATGATGGACCTTGGCAGCGAAGACCCTGATGACGAGGCCGCGAACCTCATTGATTTTGTAGAAGAATAATTAATCACATAACATTAACACTAAAACCTGGATCAAATGATTATTCCCACAGTATTTTGGCTTGTGCCTATCGCATCGCTGGTGGCACTGGGTATGGCATGGTTCTTCTTTCGTCAGATGATGGCTTCAGATGAAGGAACACCTCGTATGAAAGAGATTGCACTCTATGTGCGAAATGGTGCTATGGCTTATCTTAAGCAGCAGTACAAGGTCGTTCTCATCGTCTTTGTGGTGCTCTGCGCCCTTTTCGCCTTTATGGCTTACGGATTGGGCGTACAGAACCAATGGGTGCCGTTTGCATTCCTGACAGGAGGTTTCTTCTCCGGACTTGCAGGTTTCTTCGGAATGAAGACTGCCACGTATGCGTCAGCACGTACCGCTAACGCTGCCCGTGAGAGCCTGGATGCTGGTCTGAAAATCGCTTTCCGTTCCGGTGCCGTGATGGGACTGACGGTAGTAGGCCTCGGTCTGCTCGACATCGCCATCTGGTTTGTCGTACTGAACCAATTCGATCCCGACGGTCTGATCTCCATCACTACGACGATGCTGACCTTTGGCATGGGTGCTTCTACACAGGCCCTGTTTGCCCGTGTGGGCGGTGGTATCTATACCAAAGCAGCCGATGTAGGTGCTGATATCGTAGGCAAGGTGGAGGCAGACATCCCTGAGGACGACCCCCGTAACCCTGCTACCATCGCTGATAACGTAGGTGATAATGTGGGTGACGTGGCAGGTATGGGTGCTGACCTTTATGAGAGTTATTGCGGTTCTGTTCTTTCTACTGCCGCTCTCGGTGCTGCAGCCTTTGCCGTCGCAGGAATTGATATACAGTTAAAGGCTGTTATCGCCCCGATGCTGATTGCGGCCGTTGGCGTATTCCTCTCACTTTTAGGCATATTCCTCGTCCGTACCAAGGAGGGAGCCACGATGAAAGACCTGCTCCGCTCCTTGTCGCTGGGAACCAATGTCAGTGCTGTGCTGATAGCCATCGCAACCTTCGCCATCCTCTATCTCCTGGGTATTGAGAACTGGCTGGGGCTCTCCTTCTCCGTGATCTCCGGACTGGCAGCAGGTGTCATTATCGGACAGGCTACCGAGTATTATACCTCTCATTCATACAAACCAACCCAGAAAATCTCCGAGGCTGGTCAGACTGGCGCTGCTACTGTCATTATCAAAGGTATTGGTACAGGTATGATTTCTACTTGCATCCCTGTCATTACCATTGGTGTAGCCATCATGCTCAGTTATCTCTGCGCCAACGGCTTCGATCTCTCTATGAGTGCGACCAGCCTGTCACATGGTCTTTATGGTATAGGTATCGCAGCCGTAGGTATGCTCTCAACACTGGGAATCACCTTGGCTACTGATGCTTACGGACCTATTGCCGATAATGCTGGTGGTAATGCTGAGATGTCGCAGTTGGGTGAGGAAGTCCGTCATCGTACAGATGCCCTCGATGCCTTAGGCAATACGACGGCTGCTACAGGTAAGGGCTTTGCTATCGGCTCTGCTGCCCTTACAGCCCTGGCCTTGTTGGCTTCGTATATCGAGGAGATTAAGATTGCGATGGCCCGTGCTGGTCAGACGCTGACAAATGTGGCTGGTGACGTGATCAATGCTACCGATGCCACCATTCCCGACTTCATGAACTACTTCCAGGTGAACCTGATGAACCCCAAGGTGATTGTCGGTGCCTTCATTGGCGCGATGGCTGCCTTCCTGTTCTGTGGTATGACGATGGAGGCTGTGGGGCGTGCTGCTGAGAAGATGGTGCAAGAGGTTCGTCGTCAGTTCCGTGAGATCGCAGGTATCCTTGAGGGTACCGGCACACCTGACTACGGCCGTTGTGTGGAGATTTCCACCCGTGCTGCCCAGCATGAGATGGTGGTTCCCTCCGTTCTCGCTATTCTCATTCCGATCATTGTGGGGGTTGTTCTCGGCGTGGCTGGTGTGCTTGGACTGCTCGTAGGAGGTCTGGCCGGTGGCTTTACGCTGGCCGTGTTCATGGCCAATGCCGGTGGCGCCTGGGACAATGCCAAGAAGAACATTGAGGAAGGCAACTTTGGCGGAAAGGGTTCGTTTGCCCATAAGGCCTGTATCGTGGGCGATACCGTTGGTGATCCATTCAAGGACACATCAGGTCCGTCACTTAACATTCTGATTAAACTCATGTCGATGGTCTCTATCGTCATGGCTGGTCTGACTGTCGCATTTGCATAACTATTTAATAATGTATAAGAGAAACATGAGATTTTTAGTATCATTGGTTATCGCAGTATTATGCTGCGATAATCTTCATGCTCAGGCTGTACCTGATGCAGGGAGATTCCTGCCGGGACCTCCTGCGGAAACATCCGTAGAATATATCAAGGATTATCTCCAGTATGCCTGGGGAAAGACCATGAGGGGCACAGAACTTGGTACCTTGGCAAAGAATGATTTCAATGCTACGGCTCCTTATTATCTGGATGCTTTTTCCAAGGCTATAGGTGTCACGTTATCGAGTGCCGAGACACCCTATATCGCCGAACTGTTTGAGTATTGCATGGAATATGGCAATAAGAGCATCAAGCAGGCCAAGAGTTCTTTCTCGTTCTTCAGACGTCCATACGTCCGTTTCGACGAAGAGTCGCTCATTCCTGAGCAGGAGGGGGATTATACCTATGAGAGTTCGTTCCCTTCGCGTGAGGCTCTGATGGGCTGGATGTATGCTCTGCTGCTTACGGAAATCTGTCCAGAGAAGCAGGATCAGATTCTGTCATGCGGCTATCAGTTCGGACAGGCCTCGGTAGTAACCGGGTATCATTGGGATAGCGATGTGCAAGCAGCCCGTCTGCTGGCAAGTGCACTCGTCGTTCGGCTACATGACCATACTGGTGTCAATTCGATGATTAATTCCGCCAAGTCTGAATACGAAAAGGTATCAGGCGTGGCTTATGTCAGCCCTGCACTGACAGAGGAGACCCATCAGTACTATAGCAACGATCAGTTACCTGATGCCGTCAATTATCTGCCGGCTCCTCCTGACACCGTCTCGGCCCTTGCTACCACAGACTTGAATAAGTTCATTGAAGGCAAGAACATCCGTCCTACTGATGAGGGGCAGACGGCTATCGACGACGTGAACAATGACCTGGATTATCTCCTGAAGATTTTCTCATCCGGCTTTGGAAGGACACTCTCTGCAACGACCACACCAGAACTGTACAAACTCTGTGAGAACATGTATTACCTGGGTGACGGTGCTACTCGCAGTTGTAAGAACTACTATAAGCGTCCTCGTCCGTACAAGCAGTTGAACGAGGCCACGGCCTATCCTCCAGCCGAGAATATCGAAAAGAATATCGGATCCTATCCTTCAGGCCATGCTTCTACCGGCTGGCTCTATGCATTGCTGCTGTCAGAACTGAATCCCGATGCAGAGGAAGATCTGTTGGCTCGTGCCTATCAATATGGACAGGGACGCGTCATTACAGGCTACCACTGGCAGAGTGATGTCGAGGCTGGTCGTCTCGTTGGCTCAGCCGTCTATGCCCGCCTTCACAACAGCGAAGAGTTCTTGAAGCAGTTTGACCGTGTCAAGAAAGAACTGGATGGCACCTTGGGCGTTCGCTCAGTTTCTATAGATACTGAAGACGCCGATGTATATACACTCGGAGGCGTGAAGGTTACTGGCGAGCCGACTCAGAAAGGAGTTTATATCCAAGGCGACAAGAAAGTGATACGTTGATGAGAACAGCACTACTGACTATAATTCTTTTCTGGCTCTGTGGCATCTATCCTGCGCAGAGCCAGGATTTTTCTGCAGGCTTTTCTATTCATGAGATTCCTGACAGTATCTGGCAGAAGATGCAGGGTAAGACTTATCAACCTAATGATGTTATCGGCCGCAATGACCTACGCTATTTAAAACTGATGCATTGGGATTACGACGGAAAGACGCATTACGGAGAGATGGTCTGCAACCGTCTTATTGCCCAGAAACTCATTCGTATCTTTATTGAATTATACCGTCAGCACTACCCTATCCAACGGATACGTCTGGCTGATGAATATGATGCCGACGACGAACGGCAGATGAGAGACAACAATACCAGTTGTTTCTGTTTTCGAAAAGTCTCTGGCCGCCAGCACCTCTCATACCATGCCCGAGGCCTCGCCGTCGACATCAACACGTTGTATAACCCCTACGTGAGGACCGACAAGGACGGGAAACAAATAGTAGAGCCTGCCACAGGCAAGCCCTACTGTGATCGGAAGAAGAATTTCCGATATAAGATTGACAAAGGCGATCTTTGTTATCGACTATTCATTAAGAACGGCTTTGTCTGGGGTGGTTCCTGGCGAACGGTGAAGGACTACCAGCACTTTGAATTCCATCCATAAGTAATTTCTTCCCCTCCTAAGTTACACTAATTTATGGATCACAAGTCCTGAACGCAGTTTCGGTTCAAACCATGTAGCCTTTGGCGGCATAATCTTGCCCGAGTCAGCGATGTCCATGATCTGCTGCATCGAAACTGGATAGAGAGCCAAGGCGGCGCGCATCTCTCCGGAGTCCACACGACGCTTGAGTTCGCCGAGTCCTCTGAGTCCTCCGACGAAGTCGATACGCTGTGATGAACGCAGATCACCGATATTAAGAATCTCATCCAGAATCAGACGGCTGGAGATATCCACGTCGAGCACACCTATAGGATCATTATTGTCGTAAGTACCTTCCTTCGCCTTCAAACTGAACCAGTGCTGATCTAGATAGAGTGAGAACTCATGCAACTGCTGAGGCTTATAGATCTCCGTACCCTTATCCTCCACGATGAAGTTCACCTGCAAGGATGCCAGGAACTCTTCTGACGACATGCCGTTCAGGTCTTTCACCACCCGGTTATAGTCGAGGATGGTGAGTTGAGAAGCCTGGAAGCATACGGCCATGAAGTAATTATATTCCTCATCACCCTTATGATTTGGATTCTGCTTCTGCTTTTCTGCACCCACCAGGGCGGCAGCAGCCGAACGATGATGGCCATCGGCGATATACATCGAAGGCATCTTGGCAAATTCCTCTGTGATGGTCTGCATATCCTTATCGTCGTCAATTACCCAGAACTGATGGCGGAAACCGTCGATAGGCGCGATGAAGTCGTACTCCGGCTTCGTAGCGGCATAGCGCATGATCAACTCATTCAGCACGGCATTGTCAGGATAGGCGAAGAATACGGGTTCGATGTTGGCATTATTCACACGTACATGCTTCATGCGGTCCTCTTCCTTGTCTCGGCGAGTCAACTCATGCTTCTTGATGCGGCCAGCCATATAGTCATCGGTATGGGCACACACCACCAGACCATACTGCGTCTTGCCGTTCATGGTCTGGGCATAAATATAATAATGTTCGCGTGCGTCCTGAACCAGCCAGCCCTTGTCCTGGAACTTCTGGAAGTTCTCGGCAGCCTTCTCATACACTCTGGGGTCATACTCCGATGTACCCACGGGGAAGTCGATTTCCGGCTTGATAATGTGATACAGACTCTTCTCGTTGTCGCCAGCCTCTGCCCTCGCCTCTTCTGAGTCAAGCACGTCGTAAGGGCGGCTCTCTACCTGCTCCACCAATTCCTTCGGCGGACGGATACCTTTAAACGGTTTTACTATTGCCATTGTTTTTTTGTTTACAGTTTACGGTTTACAGTTTACAGTTGATTACACTTTGCAGTTTCAGAGGGGCTTGCCACATATCATCTGTAAACCGTAAACTGTAAACTGTAAACCTACTATTATAAGTATTCTTTAATTTTCTCAATCATCTCCTGATACTCTTCATCCGAGAGATACACCTTGCCTGGATTCATCTGGAACGTGCCGCCATAGTCGGGGCCGTCTACATACTTGGGAGCCAGATGGAAATGCAGGTGCGAAAGTTTGTCACTGTAGGCACCATAATTGATCTTCTCCGGATTGAATGCCTTCTGCATGGCACGGGTCACCTGAGCCACATCAGCCATGAAGGCATTGCGATCTTCGTCACTCAGTTCATTCAAGTCGTTCACATGGTCCTTATAGGCCACGAGGCAACGGCCACGATAGGTCTGTTCCTTAAAGAGAAAGGCTCGCGACACAGACAACTGGGCGAACTCAATCATCAGGTCGTGAAGTGTCTGATTGTTAGTGCAGTACAGACACTGCTTGGGATCACTTTGCATAGTCGCTTATTTTTAGATTCTGAATTTGTGCTGCAAAATTACGCATTTTATTTGGAAATCCCAAATATTATGCGTATATTTGCACCGTGATAATCATTAATCAACTGATATAACCCAACACATAGAGATGAAAAGGATAACATTTATCGTAGCCAGCCTGCTGATTTACACTATTTCCTTCGCGCAGACTCAGGCCTCTCAGGAAGAAATTGCCTTGGCCCAACGCATCTATCAGGCCCAGGAACAGGGAGACGAGGCCGCATTCCAGGCAGCCCAGAAGGATTACGCTGATTATCTGCTCAGCAAGAAAGACTGGGGGAAATACTATAATCTGTGGGTAAACCAAGTGGTTTTCCATGTCAACAACAAGCATTTCTATCAGGCTTTTACTGAAATCCAGAAAATGACGGATGACATTAAGGAACGTAAACAGACGAAATACCTCTATGTGGCTTACCAGGCCTTAGGTCTCTACTATGTCAACTGCGGGAACTACGAACAGGGAGAGGCTTACTTCAAGAAGGCGCTCGAACAGGTAGATACTGTCAGCAATCAACTGGCTGCAGCCAATCTCTATATATCTCTGGCCCAGGCTCAGAGTTATACCAATCCAGCCCAAGCGATGAAGCAGTTGGACCGTCTGCCCTCACTGGAAGGAAACCCGACGACGGAAAGCGGCGTGTTGGCCTATCGCTGTATCATCGCCTTTGAAATGAACGACCTGAAGGCCTTTAAGAAATACTATGCAAAGTATGACAGCATCAGACAGAACTTCCCAGAATCGTTCAATGAGATTAATTATGAAAACGTGATGGTGTATCACCACATGGTAGAAGGTCATACAGACCAGGCATTGGCATGGTGCGATTCGTTGGATTCTGATATCGAAGCCGCCGAATTGCGGACAAAGGTGTATGAGCACGCCCGACTCTGGGAAAAAGCCTACTACGAAATAGAACGTAAAGACAGTTTGAATCGCCTTGTGGAGAATGAGGTGTTGGCTGATAATATCGCTTCGCTGTCGCAAACCATCGATTCTCTTGAGGAGAAGGAAAGAAAGGCCAAGAATATCAGACAACAATTGATTTTCGTAGGTGTACTGGCTGTCTTTATTATTTCCCTTCTGATAGGCATTTTGCTCTACCGCCGAAGAAATCATAGACTTCTGAAGCAGCAGTACGCTAAAGTGAAGGAGGCTCAAGAGCAGACTTCCAATGTTCTCAGTATCCGTAAAGCCTTTGTCAAATCGATGTGGGGGCGTCTGAAGTCGCCTGTTCAACTGCTGATAAATTATGCCCGTGTTTTCAATAATCCCGATTTCCGTCTGAAACTGGAGGAAAGACCCAAGGCCTATCATGACATCGTGGACTCTGCCAAACAGATCAGTTCGCTCATCGAACCAGTCATTGAATCGATGACTCATGAGAATACTGCCATCAGTGAACAGCAGAAGAACGTGTGTCAGGATGCGCTCCGCTCTCCCTTGTCATCGCTCATCGGCATGGCGGAAATCCTTGCAGAGGATAAGGATCACCATATCCCCGAAGACGAATACCTGAAGATGCGTGAAGTGGTATCGAATAATGCTTATATGGTGTCGGTATCGACTCAGGAACTGCTCTATTTCAGTATAACGGCCGACGGTCAAAAGGTTGAGAAGAAGGACTACGTAAGTCTGAATGAGGGAGCACGGACCGTCCTTCACAGTTATGATTTTCGTAACCGTAAACTGGAATTCAAGTTTACGTCTGAAGTCGGCGACGACGTACGTATACACACCTATAGTGAACATCTGAACCTACTGTTGACATGCTTGTTGCGCAATTCTGACAAGTTTGCTGCCTATGGCAAGGTGGAAGTCTGTTGTCAGGCAGCAGACGACGGCACTTACTCCATTTCTGTATCCAACGAGGGTGACAAGATTCCAGAAGGGTGCGACGAAGAGCAGATCTTCATGCCATTCATCAGGGTGTCTCCTAGCAGTCATGGTCTTGGTATCAGGCTCGCCCTCGCCAGACAACTGGCCTTGTCGATGGATTACGAACTGCATATCGACATGACCTACGAGAATGGTGTCCGGATGATTCTCTCTGGTATGAAATAACAGAATATAGACAATACAAGCATCGGGGCCGCATCACTGCGACCCCGATACTCATTACTAACCAATTAACTAACTAACAATAACCTAATCTATGTATGAAAAAACTAACTCTGATAAATCACTTGTCTCTGTTTTGACGATGCAAAGTTACGAACTGTATCTCTGGCAAGCAAATAATTTCAGCAAACCTGATGATTTCTTCAGCGAAAATCAGTCCTTCTCTTTGCTGATTCAGAAAAAAGCAGTACCTTTGCAGCCAAAGACAAACGATAACTCTAATTAATTAAAAACGTATATGAAGAAAAGACTTACTACTTTTTTCTCGCTGATACTGATGTTCGGCAGCGGTGTTCAGGCACAGGAGTTTGAGTCGGCTGCTGATGCCGTCAAGAACATGGGTGTGGGCTGGAACCTGGGCAATACCCTGGATGCCAACAATGGTAGCGTGCAGGATCTGTCGTCTGAGACTTATTGGGGACAGCCCAAGGCGAAGCCCGAGTTGATGTTGATGATGAAGGAAGCCGGTTTTGGTGCCATCCGGGTTCCCGTGACTTGGTTCAACCACATGGACAGCAACGGGAAGGTGGATGAGGCTTGGATGAACCGCGTACATGAGGTGGTAGACTACGTAATAGATGCCGGCATGTACTGTATCATCAACGTCCACCACGACACAGGCAATGGTGATACCCATTGGCTGCATGCCAACATGGAGATTTATAATGCCCAGAAGGAACGCTATGAATATCTCTGGAAGCAGATCGCCGAAGAGTTTAAGGACTATAACGAGAAACTGCTCTTTGAAAGTTATAACGAGATGCTCGACAAGTACAACTCCTGGTGTTTTGCTACCTTCGGCTCGTCCAGCAAGTATATCGCCGAAGATGCTGCCGATGCGTATGAGGCCATCAACAGTTTTGCACAGAGTTTCGTCGATGTGGTCAGAGCCTCTGGCGGCAATAATGCCCAGCGCAACTTGGTCGTAAATACCTATGGTGCATGTAACGGGGCTGGTACATGGAATGAACACCTGAAAGATCCGTTGACGGAGATGAAGATGCCTGAGGGCGAATCAAACCACATCGCCTTTGAAGTACACAACTACCCCAGCATCAGTAATCTGGCCAATGCCAAGAAAGAACTGGACCAGAACATCAAAGACCTGCAGGAGACGCTGGGTGCCCTTGGAGCCCCCGTCATCTACGGCGAATGGGGTACCTCCAGTGCCAATGGCGATGGTACCAGCGACTATGACAACAACCGCAAGAACATGATCGACTTCCTGCAGTACTACGTCAAGCAGACCAAGGCTGCAGGTATAGGCACCTTCTACTGGATGGGACTGACTGATGGTGCCAACCGCGACTATCCCTGTTTCAACCAGCCTGACCTCGCCGAGACTCTCACCAAAGCCTGGTACGGCGACGACTTCCAAGGGAAGTATCCCACGAAGCAGGATGTCATCGGCAACTCAACCATCGTCTACAACGTCACCTACAACGGCAACTGGCAGGAGTTGAACCTTTGTGGAAATGTGATTTCTACCAACGATTACAAGTCCATCCGCCTAGAGATGTTTGAACTGCCTGCTGAGGGTGCCCTGAAGTTCAAGGTCTATGGCAGCGACGACAACCATAATCAGATGGGCGTTGTCTCGGCAACAGATAAAAACAGTACGCTGGTTTTTGACGAGAGCATCCTCGGCGGCAAGACTATCCAGCGCATCACCCTCCAGACGCAGGTAGGCTCTCAGGCTGGTACTTGCAGGGTGATTCGCGCTGTGCTCGTCAAGGCTGACGGAACGGAGGTGGAACAGGAACTCTCCGTGTTCTGGGGATGCTCTATGTCAGCAGAAGTCATCACAGGCATCACGCCCCTACGTATCGAACGTCCTGCAGACAACCTGATCTACAACCTGCAAGGTCAATGCGTAGATAATCCGCATCATGGAATCTTCATCCAGAACGGGAAGAAGTTCGTCAAGAACTAAAGAACAAAAAAAGAGCCTGACACACCAGAATGTCAGGCTCCTTTTGATATATAACGTTTTTACTTGTTCACCTGGAACTTGGTGTCGCCGTCCTTGAAGAAGGCGTTGATCTGCTTGGCGGCAGCGATACCGGCATTGATGTTGGCCTCGGCAGTCTGGGCACCCATCTTCTTCGGTGTCGAGAAGTAACGGCCCTCGAACTTGGCGAACTCGTCGTTGGCATCGGGCATGATGTCTGTGACGAACTTCAGGTCCTCACGCTCAGCCATCAGTTTGATGAGACCAGCCTCGTCGATAACCTCCTTACGGGCCGTGTTCACGAGGATACCACCCTTCTTCATCTTACCAACGAGATCATAGTTGATGCTCTGCTTGGTCTCAGGCGTAGCGGGGATATGAAGTGAAACGACGTCGCAAGTCTCGAAGAGAGCGTCCTGATTGGCGACGGCGTGAACACCGGCTTTCTCAATGACCTCAGCGGGACAGTAGGCGTCGAAGGCATAGACATCCATACCAAAGCCCTTGGCGATACGGGCCACGTTGCGGCCAACGTTACCGAAAGCGAGGATACCGAGTTTCTTACCCAGCAGTTCAGAACCGCTCTTACCGTTGTAGAATCCACGAACGGCCATCACCAGCAGACCGAAGACGAGTTCGGCTACGGCGTTGGCATTCTGGCCAGGAGTGTTCTCAGCGACCACGTTGTGGGCTGTGGCAGCGGCGAGGTCGATGTTGTCGTAGCCAGCTCCGGCACGAACGACAATCTTCAACTGCTTGGCAGCGTCGAGCACCTCAGCGTCAACCTTATCCGAACGGATAATCAGCGCGTCGGCATCCTTCACAGCGTCGAGGAACTGAGCCTTCTCAGTATATTTCTCCAGCAGCACGAGTTCGTTGCCGGCTGCCTCTACTTCCTTGCGAATGCCATCAACAGCGGCACTTGCAAATGGCTTTTCTGTTGCAACTAATACTTTCATTTCTTTTTTTCTATTTTGACCACGAATTACACGAATTACACGAATGATGGCTATGCGCAGCCAATTAGTGAGATTTGTGTAATTCGTGGTCGTTAATTCCTTAGTGTTGAGCCTCAAATTCCTTCATGCAGGCGACGAGGGCGTTGCAGCCTTCGATGGTCTGGGCGTTGTAGCAAGAAGCACGGAAGCCACCCACAGAACGGTGACCCTTCACGCCAACCATACCCTTCGATACGGCGAAGTCAAGGAAGTCCTTCTCCAGTTCCTTGTACTCGTCGGCCATCACGAAGCAGAGGTTCATCAGCGAACGATCCTCCTCCTTGGCTGTACCTACGAACATCTTGTTGCGGTCGATCTCGCCATAGACGATCTCTGCACGCTGCTTGGCCAGTTTGTCCATAGCCTCGACACCACCCTGACGCTTGATCCAGCGGAGGTTCTCAAGGGCGCAGTAGATGGGCACCACAGGAGGTGTGTTGAACATCGAGCCCTTGTCGACATGAGTGCGGTAGTCGAGCATCGTGGGAATCTCACGGGGAGCCTTACCCAACTTCTCGTCCTTCAGGATGATGATGGTCACACCAGCCATAGACAGGTTCTTCTGGGCACCGGCATAGATGGCGTCGTACTTGCTGACATCAACAGGACGGCTCATGAAGTCTGACGACATATCGGCAATCAGAGGCACGTTGACATCGAGGTCCTTGCGGATCTCAGTACCATAAATGGTGTTATTGGTGGTGATGTGCAGATAGTCGGCATCTGCAGGCACGCTCCAGTCCTTGGGGATGAAGGTGTAGTTGGCGTCGGCAGAAGAAGCCACCTCTACGACCTCACCAAACAACTTGGCTTCCTTCATGGCCTTCTTGGCCCAGACGCCCGTGTTCAGATAGGCAGCCTTCTTAATCAGGAAGTTGAAAGGAATCATGCAGAACTCGAGTGAAGCGCCACCACCGAGGAAAATCACTGAATAGCCCTCGGGCACGTCAAGGAGTTCCTTCGTCAGAGCCACGGCCTCGTCTACGACAGGCTGAAAGTCCTTTGCACGGTGGCTGATCTCCATCAGAGAGAGACCCGAGCCATTGAAATCAAGACACTGTTGAGCGGTTGCTTCGATGACCTCACGGGGAAGCATCGAGGGACCGGCATTAAAGTTGTACTTCTTCATTTGGTTGTTATTTATAAAGTTTAAACTAATCTGTTTTTGAAAAACGCTGCGAAATTACACTTTTTATTTCATTCGACCAAATATTTGAGCAGGAATTCACAAAAATAATGCATTTTCTTTCATTTTGTCAACCCTACATCGCAGTTTACTGCATCTTTTGATAGTTTTGTTTCCTTATTTATTATAATTATGTGGCAAAGGTACTGAATATTTTCCGTATATTATCTAAATTCTTTGTTTTTTTTCTTTTTATTTGGTTTTTCACCCGCTTATTCGTACCTTTGCATTCGTTATGAATCAGAAAGAACATCAAATCATTATCAGTCTGGCCTCGAACGAGAACCAGGAGGCTCGACTGGAAGCCGCTCGTGAACAACTCGTGCAACTGCTGACGGAATGCCATTTCACTTCTGCCATGTGGACGGAACCGATTCATTCCAGTCGCAAGGAGCCCTATCTGAATCAACTCTGCAAGGGAACTACATCCCTTGGCGAGGGACTCCTCTGTGAGGTACTGAAGGAGACCGAGAAACGATTGGGACGTACCAAAAACGAGGATGGTATCGTGGCTATCGACCTCGATCTGTTGCAGTACGATGAACGACGACATCATCTGCGTGACTGGGAAAGAAACTATGTTAAGGATTTATTGAACGAATTATGAGAAAACTATTCATTATCATTGCATTACTGTCTGCAACAGTCTCCATTCAAGCCCAGCGTTTCGAAGACTATTTCGAGAATCGGACCCTGCGGCTAGACTATACCTTTGCAGGCGACAACAGTCTCCATCAGATCTATGTTGACGAACTCGTCAGCCTACCCCATTGGTATGGACGCAGAGACCGTCTGGCAGAGTTGCCGCTGAAGGGTAACGGCCAGATCACCATGCGTTCAAAGGCCGATGGAATGGTCATTTACCGTCACTCCTTCTCCACCCTCTTCCAGGAATGGCTCGCCACAGAAGAGGCCAAGCGCGTGCAGAAATCCTTCGAGAACGTGTTCCTGGTACCCTTCCCAAAAGACACCGTTGAAATCAAGGTGGAACTATTCGATTACCACGATGAAGTGGTTAATTCGCTGACGCATATCGTCGCTCCCAACGACATTCTGATCCGTAAGGCCGGCGAGCACAGCATCACGCCCTACGACGTGCTGCATCAGGCCGCCGACACCTCCCGTTGCATCCATATCGCCTTCGTGGCGGAGGGCTATACGGCCGATGAAATGGAGCATTACCTCGAGGACTGTCAGAAGGCCATCGGCTCCCTCTTCAACCACGAACCGTTCAAGTCGATGCAAGACCGTTTTAACATCATCGCCGTGAAATCCGTATCGGAAGAATCGGGCACCAGCGAGCCGTCGAAAGGTATCTGGAAGAACACAGCCCTCGGCTCCCACTTCGATACCTTCTACAGCGACCGCTATCTCACAACACTGCACTTGAAACGACTGCACGACCTGTTGGCTGGCACGCCCTACGAGCATATCATCATCCTGGTGAATACCGGGCACTATGGCGGAGGTGGTATCTATAATTCCTATAATCTCTGCTATACAGGCGGTAAGCATTTCCTGCCTGTGGTGGTACACGAATTCGGCCATTCCTTCGGTGGATTGGGCGATGAGTATGCCTATGGCAATGACGATCCGATCTATTTCTCCGACACAGAGCCCTGGGAACCCAACCTGACCACCCAGGCGACGGCTTACGTCAAGTGGGAGCATCTCATTCAGGAAGGAAGGGCCGGACTCATCGAGGGTGGCGGCTATCTGGAGAAAGGCGTCTGGCGTGGTTGTGAGAACTGCCGTATGCGGACCAATGAGGAGCCTGAGTTCTGTGTGGTCTGCCAGGAGGCGCTTGTCCGGCTTATTGACTTCTATACGAAATGATTTACGAGATTTCATCGATAGACGATCCCCGCGTGGCCCTATTTGCCACGATGACAGAGACACAACTACGGAACCGTCTGAATGCAGAACAAGGCCTTTTCATCGCAGAAAGTCCGAAGGTGATCCGTGTGGCGCTACAGGCTGGCTATGAGCCACAGGCCCTGCTCTGCGAACAGAAGCATATCGAGGGCGATGCTGCCGATATCATCGAGGCCCATTCTTCGATGCCCGTCTATACTGGCTCGAGGGAACTGCTCTCGCAATTGACGGGCTACACGCTGACCCGTGGCGTGCTCTGCGCCATGCGTCGCAAGCCGGAGCCTAAACTCGATGAAATCCTTAAAGACGCCCGTCGTGTCTGCATCATCGACAGCGTCTGCGACACCACCAATATCGGCGCCATCTTCCGCTCGGCAGCAGCACTTGGCGTGGATGCAGTATTACTTACACGAAGTTCATGTGACCCCTTGAATCGCAGGTCGATACGCGTCTCTATGGGCACCGTCTTTCTCGTGCCTTGGACTTGGCTGGATGATTACCGGCAGTTGCACGATTCGGGTTTCAAGACCGCCGCGATGGCCCTTAGTGACAATAGTATCTCCCTCTCCGACCCTATTCTCAAGCAACAGGAACATTTGGCTGTTATCATGGGAACCGAGGGCGAGGGCCTGCCCCAGAAAACGATTGAGGATGCAGACTTCGTCGTCCGCATCCCCATGTATCATCAGGTCGACTCCCTCAATGTGGCAGCAGCGGCAGCCGTTGCCTTCTGGGAACTCACCAAATAATCAGCCTTTGGCGTCCTTCGCCGTTACCACCGTGACGATGTAGGCGCTCAGCAGCACCAGTATTCCTGCCACGGGCTTGTCCCATGTGAGCACATCCTGGCCGATCATGATGGCCACGAACGAGGCGATCACAGGCTGCAGGTTGGTGTAGATACTGACCGTCGTGGCCTGCAGGTACTTCATGGCAAAGGGAATGAGGAAATAGCCGAGGGCCGTAGCACCCAGCACGATAAAGAGCATCTCCACCACTCCATCCCAGCCCCAGGCTGACGTATAGAGCGTATTCATCGGCATTTCCGGGATGGCGATGGGTACGGTCACGATGGCCGAGATTAGGAAGACATACTTCATCTGCGTCACGGGCGAGTACTTCGAAGCCACATTACGCGTTATAATAAGGTATACGGCCCAGGTGAGCACACTCAGGATGGCCAGCGAAATACCGATCAAATCGTTCTTTCCTGACCCTAACGTCTGACTCATCAGCACCATCAACACGGCACCTGCAATACCCAGCAGCACGCCCAGGAACTTCATCGGTGTGATCTTCTCGCCTATCGTCAAGGCCGCACAGAGCATCACGGCCACAGGCGTGAGCGTCGCAATGAGCGAGAAATAGACAGGGCTGGTGTAGTCGAGTGCCCAGGCGGTGAGCGTCTGTGAGATGACAAAGCCCAAGAGTCCGCCTGCGAGGATGGTGATCAGGTCCTTGCGCTCCACATGTTCCTTAGGCAGGAAGGCGGCAATGAGCCAGAACACGAGACAAGCACCGAGTGAGCGCGAGGCCATGTAGCCCATAGGGGTCACCCACTCGTCGAGCAGCAGTTTGGTCACAGGAACACCGAGTCCGAAGATCGTGTTCGCCAAGAAGATGGCGCTGTGCGCCTGAAGTTTCTTATTCATTGATATTTGAAATTAAAGTTTATGATTTGACCGGTACATGAGAAGCCGCTCTTTAAGACTCATCTTGGCATATTTGCGCCATTCCTGTGCGCCATCCTCACAACGGGCGAGATAGTTTGGGTCGTTCATGTGCCTGTAGGCCTCCATCTCAAAAGGATTCAGCAGATAGGCGGCATGTTTCAGTTGTCGACGCACCTGACGGCCGCTGAAGACCAATCCCTTGAGCCAGTACCACAGATACAACAGGTAGAAGCAGACCCATGAGTCGTGACAGGCCTGAGCCTGACGCAGGTGGATCATCTCGTGGTTCTTCATCGCCGCCGACTGTCTGTCAGCCGATGCGCCTGCATTGAAACGGTCAGCCTCCTGCTGTGTCGGAGCCAGGATCTGTCCGAAGAACGTCAGCCCCTCGTACCCCTTCCGCAGCCAAAACGTATTGACTACGGCAGGCATGTCGGCTATACGGCTGGGCCGTACGGCACGCCACATGATGGGCACGATCTGGAACATCATCAGCATCTCGGCCGCAAAGGTACTAATAATCATTGAATAAACGGACAATTCACCGATAAAAGTTATTAATTCGCGAATGAGGGTCTGGACTCGTGCGGTTCAGGCAGTCTGTCACACCAGGCTCTTCTGTCGTACAACAGGGTCATTCTTTTTGCCATCCCGACTTTGCAAAATAAGGAGGCCTTTTATAACGATGCCTTCTAACACTCTTTCTGATGCCTTCTACGACAGTAAACAATGCCTTCTAAGACCGTAAGTAATGCCTGTTATGGGGGTATAACAGGCATCAGCGACTATGTAAACAGGCATCGGTAACAGACTGCAGTGTCCAGGTCGGCACGTTGCGCGTTGCAGCGTTGCAGTCCATAATGAAGCCCTATTTATCCCCTATTTATACTTATATTTATATATATATTTATATATATATAAATATAAAACTTTTCTTTGACATTTACCCCTATTGGAAAACAACTGCAACACTGCAACGCTGCAACATATTGTAAAACGCGTTAAGGCCCCGCATCCCTGCGAGGCCCTAACGTTTCTAACTAATTAACTAAAACCAAACGTATGAAAAAGAAAACTAACTCTAACTAACTTATGCGTGAATCTTAAATCGAAGGCAAAGTTAGGCCATATTTTGTCCCATTGCAAACTTTCTCGCATTTATTTGTCCAACTTGTAGCGACAACTGCCCCCAATGGCGACAAATCAGGCAAACGCCTTCAAAATCTGTCGTGCTATAACGAATATTTCATTATTTTCTTATAATCTTCTTTAGTTTCATAAAAATTTCGTATCTTTGCACCTGTCCATAAAGTTTCAATAGCTAAATGGTGAAGGCCGACGAACATTGTGTTCGCACAACTGTCGTACCTTTGCAGCAAAAAACGAACTTCCTCAAAAAAGTGCGACGCCGTCGCACGAATTCGTAACACCTGCCAATGAGATTCTTGCCAAGCATGGACAACAATCTGTTTGTCTCCACCTATATGCTACAGTTGCCAGATAAGGCTACACTCGAGAAGTTCCTGCACGACGAAATGCAGGATATGCATG
>ONPM01000176.1 GCA_900319715.1 uncultured Prevotella sp. | reverse complement strand
TTGGCTGCAAAGATACGAATAATAAAGGGAAAATGAGTACTTTTGCAGTGTGTTTTAATAGAATTTGTGAAATGGATTTCTTACCGAAAGACCCTGCAATACTGATTTCGAGCGTCAACATGCTTCTGAGGGATGAAGAGTTTGACAGCCAGGCAGTATCTAGCCTGAAAAATTCATAGAGGCACAAAAAAAACGAGGTATGCAAAAAACAATTTGCGCACCTCGCTGATTTTCAATTGCTTACGGCTACGAAAACCGATTAATACTCATCCTCGTTGAAAACTTGGTTTCCGACGATTCTATACTGATTTTCAATCACTTGCATCATTCTTAACTATTTTTAGCCAAATAAACCGCACGGTCTGAGACGGTCAAAAGCGATTCATTGGCAGGTTAGACAAACTTATTATCAGTGTGCAAAGATACAATTTCCATTTGAATTACTACAAGATTTTGATTAAAATCTTTGCTTTGGCTCCCAAAAATAATCGGAAACGAGCCTGTTATAATAACATATAATAGGGAATTTGTATTTCCCGCGAAAACATCGTATACATAATGTAGAGGATTCGAGTGCATCTGACCACGAAAACACACGAAAAACGCCTATTTCCTGTTTCGAAATGTTAAATAAACACACTATATCGAAAAAATTTGGTTTGTAATTTGGTTTATAACATAAAGTTGTTTATCTTTGCAGCGCAAACCGGTAATGCGACGCGCTGTCCGACCTTGCTGCAGAAGGGACGACGGGGCGAGAGTGAACAAAAAAATAATCAAGAACCCTCAAAACAAAATCAGCAATGGAAGAAAACATTAACTTGACTGCCGAGCGCAGTCTCGAGATTATCACAGAGCAGATAAAACAGAGTCGTAAAGCCGTGTCACAGGAAGTGGGTCAGTCTCTTTATATTTCAGGACTCTGCATCATGGGTATGGCAATTCTTATTACCACCTGTGTCCTACTCACTGGCAACACGTTATTTTACGTGTTATATGGCTTGATACCAGTTTTAGTAATAGGCATTGATCGTTATGTCAAAAGAGACAAGCCAAAGGCTCCCGTTAGCCTTGTTGGTTCGATGGTGGATAAGACCTGGCAGACGTTCGGCATCTTTACCCTTTCCTTTTGTGTGTTTGCCATCCTATTCGACTTTTTGATGGGACGAACGGAAAGTCCTGAGGTATACGTTCGTATTGCAATCCATCCCTTCCGCATCATTCTACTGATGATGGGCATGGCTATAACCATTACAGGCTATATACTTAAAAGCCGTTGGTTGATATGGTGCGGCATCATAGGCGGCATCGGCGGGTTCATCTGGGAATCGTTTGCCGTTTCGAATTTCTTTCTGGCCCGTTTCTTCGACGTGGCTAGTTTCAACAGCTATTCTCACATTCCACCATGTATTATGGTTTTAGTATTCTCTTTCGTCGGCCTGACGCTCCCAGGCTGGATGCTCAGAAAACAGAAGTAGCCTATGCCATTCCAGCCATTAGATCCACTACTGCACGCTGAGCTGCGACTGGCCGTAATGTCGCTGCTTATCAGTGTCGAAGAAGCCGAGTTCCCCTACATCAAGGAGCAGACGGGAGCAACGGCTGGCAATCTGAGCGTACAAGTGGATAAACTCTCGGGGGCGGGCTATATTGAGGTAGAGAAGACCTTCAAAGGCAAACGCCCCTGCACCATCTGCCGCATCACCGACAAAGGACGGCAGGCGTTTGAGGCATACGTAGAGGCGTTGAAGTCGTATCTGGCCGTTGGCAAGCTGTAAAGTGAATTAAATTTTGAAAGTCAATCATGCGACAGAACCAGTCTCAGTTATATTGGCAGATTTGTCTACAACGGTTACGACAGCAAGACCGCCTACACTTGTGGCGAGGACGAGCCAAGTTTCTAACTCATGTTTATTACAAGCCTGCCAGCATTTGCTGTTGGCAGGCTTGTCTTTCGGAATATTACATGTGGTATCCACGGTTTTGATTTTGTTGATGTTCCTCCTTCATATCTTGAACAATGTAGGAAAGTTGTCCTTTTACTTTCTCACACTCATTAGATTTCAAGAAGGGAAGCGAGGCGTTGAGTACAGTGTCTGCTGCTTCCTCCTTATCGGGCTGGCTATTCATGTATCGCCTAACATCGCACTCTTGGCGATAGCTGAAACTACGATAGCCAGACTGAATATAATCAACAACAGCCTTAACAGCACCTCTTAGCAGTTCTGAGAGAGTTGAAAGATAATGACCAAGCCGATCCTCAATTTGCTTATCCTTCTCTGCAAGTTGCTGGGTATGGTGGTTCCGTTCAGCATCTAAAGCCTTTTGATATTGACGCTGCATGGCTGCTTTTTGCTTTGGCAGTTCCTCTTTCAGGCGCTTATTTTCTTTCTCCATATCAGCATACTTGCCCTTACCAAAAAGGTTGGCCACTCCAGAAACGATGGCATTGCCGTTCTCTGTATTCAGTCGATCCCGTTTCTCGGCAATCTCGTTATCAAGTTCAGCACTCTGCTTTCTCTGATTAGCCAAGATGAAGTCTTTTCGTTCCAGATGTTCGGCACCCGTCTCTTCCTTGCGCTTGCCTCTCTCCATCTCCAATGTCTCTGCAACCATATCCTGAATTTGGGACATGTCATCGGCATTCAGTTTGAAGGACTTGCCTGTCTGGTGGTCTATCCAGTCCCAGATGATATGCGCATGAAGGTTTGGCTTCCATGTCGATTTGTCCTCTGGATTCTCATAATGCCCTTCATCTCTGTGCATGTGTATCTGGATGGCTCTGATGCCCCACCTCTCATGCACTCGATTGACATAGTTCAACAAATCGTCCATCTTGGTGTCTGGCTTGATGTTTACCACACCCTCACGAATGGGACTACTGCCTTTACGGACTCTCGTTTTACCATTTTTGTCCTTATACTCCACATCCTTCTCCTGCATGGCCCTGCCAGTTTTTTCCTTGACCAATGCCTTCAAATAGTCGTAGTGCTGCTGAAGGGTAACACCCTCCATGCCTGGTGCGATATAGATTTCGTTGTTGTGGGTCAATTCAAGACGTACATATATCCGTGCCGGATTGAGAGACTTAATATAGTCCTCGTCTCTTCTGTTGTGTCGTTCGCACTGAGCAATGTTGCACGGCTTGATATGCTCAGATGCTTTTGCTATTGTAGCCATATCTTTTCCTGTTTAATACGTTTAT
>ONPM01000072.1 GCA_900319715.1 uncultured Prevotella sp. | reverse complement strand
GCTGACAACCTTTGAGAAGAGTAAAAATTTTAATAGATATTGACTATGGCAAGTAATGCGGATTTTGTACAGTATATCGCCGACCAGTGTGGTGGGGCGGGGGAGATTGTCACCAAGAAGATGTTTGGGGACTATGGGATTTATTGTGATGGGAAGATTTTCGGGCTCATCTGCGACGACTGTTTCTATCTGAAGCCTACTGAGGCAGGCAGGAAACAGCTGAAAGTCGTAGATTTGCGTCCGCCTTACGAGGGAGCGAAAGATTATTTCTACGTGGCTGATGTGGATGATCGCGACTATCTCTCGGAGTTGGTTCGCGTGACTTGCAAAGAACTACCAGAGCCGAAACCGAAGAAAAAACGTTAAACTTTAGAAGATATGGGAAAGTTTTCATTGATGGCGCTGACGTATGCGCCAGAGGCCTTGGAGCCAGTGATTAGTCGTGAAACGATTGCTTTTCATCATGGGAAGCATCTGGCGGCTTATGTGAATAATCTGAACGGGCTGCTGGAAGGCAGCGGGTTTGAAAATGCTACGCTCGAGGAGATTGTGTGCAAGACACAAGGAGGCATTCTGAATAATGCCGGACAGATCCTGAACCACGAACTGTATTTCGGACAGTTTGCTGCGCCAAAGGCAGACAATCAGCCTGTGGGGAAACTTGCTGAGGCAATCGTTCGTGACTTCGGATCGTTTGATGCTTTCAAGGAGTCCTTCCAAAAGGCTGGTGCAACGCTCTTTGGCTCTGGCTGGGTGTGGCTCTCTGCTGATAAAGATGGCAAACTGGTTATCACCCAGGAGACAAATGCTGCCAACCCTGTTCAGAAAGGTTTGAAGCCCCTGTTGACTTTCGATGTATGGGAGCATGCTTACTATCTGGACTATCAGAATCGCCGTCCTGACCACCTCTCAGCCCTTTGGCAGGTTGTCGACTGGCGTGTTATCGAGAACCGTTTTTAGTTGTAACCAGAAGCAGTAATCGCATTCATTTTGAAGAGAAATCGCTGGCAGATAACCGCTTCTGCCAGCGATTTTTGCGTTAATACCATATTATTGGTATGCAGAATGCCCCAATAGTGGGATTGTGGGAGTGCCAAAATCGCCGTACCTTTGCACCGTCGAAAAGACATAAGAACAAAAGAACATAATAATATTAAACAGATGAAGATTATGAAACGAATGTGTAATATGCGAATGCGTGAGTATTGTTGTTGCCGCCAGATGATGGTAATGACGACCAATGAGAGTATAATATATATAATAGGTATAAACCAAGTAAAAAAGAAACAATATGAAACGAATAGCATTAACAATAGCAGTATTATTGAGTATCAACATCAGCACCATTGGGGCTGAAGGGGCACTGGTAGGCGAGTCAAGTCCGGAGAGTAACGCAGCCAATACGAGCAGCGTGCGCTATGTAAAGGCACCGAGATTTGCCCGCCCACTGTTAGAGAGATGGATCACTGAATATGCAAAAACACAGCCTGGCGTAGAATTCCAGATCGCCAAGGGCAACCAGAACCAGGGCGACGTAGACCTGAATGTCGTATTCGACAGCCAAACCGCCAACACAAAAGTCTTTAGTCATAATGTTGTATTTTTCGGAGAGTTCGCCGTGCTTCCCATCACAGCCAGCGGCAGTGAGGCTGCCAGAGTGCTGGAGGGCAAGCACTTGAACTCGAAGAAACTGAAGCAACTTTATTTCCTCAATGACGACTTCGATGAGGATGTGAAGAAGATCAAACAGTTTGAGAACCTCGTGATCTATAGCGGCAGCAACGCCACGTCAGTCGCCGCATCGTTCGCCCACAACTTCGGTGAGGAGAGCAGCAGTTTCCGCGGCAAGCGCATCTCTGGCGACGACCTCTTCCTGAATACCGCCCTGTCGAAGGACCCGCAGGGAGTATCATTCAATGCCCTGCCCAACATCTTCGACCTGCAGAGCCGTCACATCAAGAGCGACCTCACCATCATCGGCATCGACGTGAAGAAAGACCTTGAGGAGACATTCTCAGACAAGGCCACCCTTGACGAGGTCATCAGTGTGCTGGAGAACGGCAAGGTGTCGGAAGTGGCCGTCGAGAGGATCGGTGTGAGCTATAATGAGGGTGACGATGCCGTCAACCAGTTCCTGAAGTGGATACTCGAGAATGGTACGAAGTATAATCACGAATATGGATTGTTGAATCTGAGCAAAAAGTAATCCATCTATTTGTTTATAGTTTAAAGTTTATAGTTTATAGATGATAACTTGGCAAGCCACTCAAGATTCTGCCTATAGAATGATTATATTTTCTGTCTATAGAAGTAATCATCTATAAACTATAAACTTTAAACTATAAACAATAAAAATATAAACTGTAAACTAAATAACATTCAGACTTATGGTAAAAAGATTGTTTATTGCAACGCTTGTTGCAATCAGCCCCCTGCTGGCTGTTGCGCAAGGCCTGATAACAGGACACATCACCGATGTCCGTACAGGTGAACCGTTGATAGGAGCCTCGGTGATTGTGAAATCAGAAAAAGGTCAAGGTGTCGTGACCGACATTGACGGTAACTTCTCCCTACAGACCAAGGTGGAAGCCCCGCTGACCCTGAGAGTGGAATATGTAGGCTATCGTGCCCTCGACGTGGATGTCTACGACTTCGAGGAGCCTGTGGAGATTCAACTGATCGATAATGCCAGCAAACTGGATGAGGTGGTTGTGGTAGGCTATGGTGCCCAGAAACGTCTGGAACTCACCAGCAGCATCTCCTCCGTAGGCGATGAGTTGCTGAAGCAGCAGAACACCTCCGTGGAGAGTGCCCTTCAGGGAGCCGTCGCAGGTCTGAATGTCACCCAGACCTCTGGTCAGCCTGGTGCTGCCAGCATCATCCGCATCCGTGGCGGAAACTCCATCACTGGCGGTAACGAACCACTCTATGTGATCGACGGATTCATCGTGTATAACGATCCTGCATCGACACGCACCGGTGCAAAATCAAGTGATGCAACACTCGACCCGCTGTCGTTCTTGAATCCCTCTGACATCGAGAGCATCGAGGTGCTGAAGGACGTGTCGGCCACCGCCATCTATGGTACCCGTGGTGCCAACGGTGTGATCATCATCACCACCAAGAAGGGCTCTCACGGCAAGAACAACATCAGTTATAATGCCTCGTTCGGGTGGAGCAGCATTGCCAGGAAACTGGACTTCCTGAACGCCCAGCAATGGACAGACATTTGGCATGAACTGTATCAGAACGGTGAACTGGGTTACGACCTTGCCGATCCCACTCAGAGTTATGACTGGCAGAGTGAGGCCCTGCGCACAGGCTTCCAGCAGGAACACCAGATTTCGGCCGTAGGCGGTGATGAGATATCGCGCTATAGCATCAGCGGCAGTTACAAGGACCAGAATGGTATCATCAAAGGCACAGGCCTTACACGCTATGCCGGCCGCGTCAATTACGAGCGCAATATCTTCAAGAGCCTGTTGGTGGGAATCAATGCCAATGCTGCCTTGAACAAGGTGACTGGCGTATCTGACAACAGTGGTAGCATGTTTGCTCCCAGTCCCTGGTTCGGCGCCATCTCCCATACGCCTTACACCTCTATATATAATGCCGACGGCTCGTATAATTATGATCCCACTCCCACCAGCGTCGATATTTACAACGGCAGGGTGGGTAACCCCATCAGCGACCTGGAGAATACGAAGGCTGAGACGGAGAACAGTCGTATCATCGGCACAGCCTTTGCCGAGTGGACTGTCATCCCGCAGTTGAAACTGAAGGTCAGCGTCGGCGGTGACCTCTCCAACACCCGTCAGAGTTATTATGCACCGTCGTACACCACCAGTGGACTGGCGAACAATGGCTATGCCTCTGTAGGACAGACGAAGACCAACACCTGGCAGACGGAATATACGGCTACCTACAGTAACGTCTTTAAGCGCGTCCATTCGCTGACGGTTCTGGCTGGTTATACGGCCCAATACACCGATCGCAGCAGTATTGCCACGACAGCTTATGGCTTCAGCAACGATGCCACTGGCTACGACAACCTGGGTGCTGCCGCCACCACGCTGCCTTCAAGGAGCAGTCACTACATCTCTACCCTGCAGTCGTGGATCGGCCGCGTGAACTATAGTTACGACTCACGCTATAACGCCTCTCTCACACTGCGTGCCGACGGCAGCAGCCGCTTTGCCAAGGACCACCGCTGGGGTGTGTTCCCCTCTTTGGGTGCCTCGTGGAATATCGACCGCGAGAAGTGGATCCACTTTGGTAAGAAGGTCGACTTCATCCAGTTGCGTGCCTCTGTCGGTACTGTGGGTAACCAGGAGATTGGCGACTATCAGTTTGCCGCCAATGTCGTGCCGCGCACCGTCATCGTCAACAATCAGAAGGCTACCAGTTACGTCATCGAGAACAAGTCGAACCCTGACCTGAAGTGGGAGACCACCACGTCATATAACATCGGACTGAGCACAGGCTTCTTCCAGAACCGTCTGACGGTTACTCTGGATGCATATTATAAGAAGACCAGCGACCTGCTGCTCGATGTGCCTGTAGAGCAGGTGACAGGTTTCTCCACCGTACTGCGCAATGTGGGTTCAGTCACCAATAAAGGTGTAGAACTCGAAGTGGGTGGCGTGCTGATAGAGAATAAGAACTGGCGGTGGAACGTCAATGCCAACATCGCCCACAACAAGAACGAGGTGACCGATCTGGGCGACTCTGAATACTTTATCCCCGACTTCAATTCTGTGGGTACGCTGCAGTATATCAATCCACTTATTGTGAAAGTAGGCGAGCCTTTGGGTACATTCTTCGGCTACAGGTTCAAGGGCATCATCCAGGCCAACGAAGACCTCAGCACGCTGCCTGCACAGACCATGTCGACCGTAGAACCAGGTAACCCCAAGTTCGAAGATATTGACGGCGACGGAGTGGTCAACGAACAAGACCGTGTGATCCTGGGTAACATACAGCCTAAGTTCACCTATGGTTTCAACACCAAAGTGGCCTACAAGAACCTTGACCTCTTTATAAGTGCCAGTGGAAGTTACGGCAACAAACTCTTTAACGCCCTGGCCTGCCGACTGGATCGTGGTAATGGGTACTATTACAACCCGCTGGCAGAAGTGGCCGACCGCTGGACTCCCACTAACCCCAGCAATACCATCCAGAAGGCCAGCAGCGCCACCTCGATCTATGCTGACGACCGTTTCGTGGAGAGTGCCAGTTATCTGAAGATACGTAACATACAGTTGGGCTACACCCTGTCTGTACCTCAGATTACGAAAGATGCCAAAGTCCGTCTGTATGTATCGCTGCAGAATTTCTTCACCATCACAAACTATTCCGGCTATGACCCAGAGGCCAACCGCAATGGTATCGATGAGACCAGCGCCCTCTATCAGGGTATAGACTACGGTGCCTACCCAACGGCCAAGACCGTACTTGTAGGATTTAATGTGACACTTTAGACCTCACCCTAACCCTCCCCTAAAAGGGAAGGGAATGAATACACAAAGTCATTATAATAAAGGAATCAAATATGAAACAGAACATCATCAAAATCACCGTTTATCTGGTAACCGCTCTCCCCCTTGGGGGAGTTGGAGGGGGTCTTCTTCTCACAAGTTGCGCTGACTTGGAACAGACATCGCTCAGTTCCATCGACAAAGACAACTTCTATCAGAGTAAGGAAGACATCGAGACCGCCATCAACGGTATCTATCAGGAGTTTACTGTAGACGGATTCTATGGTATGTTCAACAACCAGAGTGTCTACATCAACGACCTTCAGACCGACTATGTGAAGGCCGGAGCACAAACAAACTCCGCCCATATCCGTGAGTTGTCAAACTTCGCCGTCCAGCCCACCAACCTCTTCGTGAGTTATGCATGGGAAGAGCACTATAAGGCCATCAACCGTGCCAATGTGGTGATCGACAAAGTCGGCAATGCCTCGTTCCTCGACGAGCAGACCAGGCAGAACTACATCAACGAGGCCCGGTTCTTGCGTGGTTTCATGTACTTCAACCTCGTTCGTTACTTTGGTGGCGTACCCATCGTGCTCCACGACGGTGAGGGTGAAGGAGCTCCACGCAACTCTATCGACGAGGTGTATCACCAGATAGTCGATGACCTGAGTGCAGGTGAGCAGTTGCCTGTCGGCTATACCTCTTTGGATAGCAAAGCCAACACGCTGGCCGCATCGGCCATCCTTTCCAAGGTATATATCACTTGGGCCCAGACTCTGACCGCCGAGGGCAAAAGCAGCCAAAGCCAGTTCTACCAGAAGGCCATACAGTATGCTGACAAAGTGATCAACTCAGGCAAATACAGCCTGCTCGACAAGTTTATCGACAACTGGAGTGTTGACAAGAAGCACGGCCCAGAGCATATCTTCTCTATCGAGCACGACCGTACCATCAACGGCAATGTGTCAGGCCATTGCACCTTTGCCACCAACTGGGATAATGCTGAGCCCGTGCTTCTGGCCACCAGCGATAAGTATTATGAACAGACTGATCCCCGTGATCAGCGTCGTGACGGCTCGTGGGCTAAGCGTCTCTACAATCCTAATACCGGTGAGGATTTCGAATTCACGATTCCTCGTTTCCGCAAATACATCGACTCGCTCAACTATGCCAATCCTTCGTCTGCTGGCAACTCTGCCGGACAGTCTGTCAATACCACGATTATCCGCTATGCCGAGGTGCTGCTTATCAAGGCTGAGGCAGAGAACGAACTGAACGGTCCTACGGATGCAGCCTACGATGCCATCAACCAGGTGCGCCGTCGTGCTTACTGGAGTCCGTATCTCAACATCCAGAATACGCCCAGCGATGGATCTGATCTGGAACTGAGCGGACTGACACAGGAAGCGTTCAGAGAGCGTCTGCGTGAGGAGCGCCGTCTGGAGTTCGTGCTCGAAGGCCAACGCTGGTTCGACCTCATCCGATGGCACATACTGGTGAAATATGTAAAGGCCAACACACCGACCGATGCCGAGACGCTGGGTACCAAGACTACCAAGGCACAAAACGTATCAAAGAAAAACTATCTGCTACCACTGCCACAGGAACAGTTGATACTGAATCCTAACCTGGAGCAGAACTGGGGCTACAGCGGAGAGACTGGTGATGGCCCTTACGGAGCGGAGTATGAATAAAAGGTGAAGAGTTAGTTTACAGTTTACGGTTTACAGTTTACAGATGATATGACTGGAGGCTGTACTACCGCAGAGGTAATCAACTGTAAACCGTAAACTGTAAACTGTAAACATTAATAAGTTATATATTATGAAAAAGAATTTTGTAAAGATTTTCGGTGTGGCACTGGTTGCTGCCACAAGTTTCCAGACAGTCGCTGCACAGCAGCAAGTAGCAAACAATCGTCGTGAACGTATCCTTCAGGTGCTCGACCAAAGTCGTCCTAACGAGTATGTCCCTGCGGCCTTCTTCCTGCACTTCGAGAATAAGTTGGGTCGCAAGGCTGTCGAAGACCACAAGGCTTTCTACAAGGCCACCAATATGGACTTTGTAAAGGTGTTCTACGAGATAGCAGTGCCACAGATCGAAATCAATTCAGGTAAGGATTGGGAAAAGGTGCCTGTATATGGCGAAGACTTCTTTGCACCACAGGTGGCTGTGATTGAAGACCTGGCACGCGAGTATGGTGCCGAGGCTTTCATCCTGCCCACCGTATACTCACCACTCGCACTGGCTCATCAGACACTGGGGCGTGGCAAAGACCTCAAGAAACTGGCCGAGCAGGATCCCGCTGCCTTCGGTAAGGCTATCAAGAACCTCTCGCTCTCTATCGAGAACTACCTTCGCTCAGCCCGCAAGCATGGTGCAGACGGCTTCTATGTATCGAGCCAGGGTGGTGACGGCAACTCACTCTCGCCGAAAATCTGGCAGGAGCAGGTGCGCCAGTGGGATAAGCATGTATCAGAGGTAGCCAATGAGATTGGTGAGATCAACATCCTGCACATCTGCGACTACGGCACGCCGTTTAAGAATGCCGAGGCCCTCTATGCCTTTGCCGACTATCCTGCCAGCATCATCAACGTGCCTCTGAACTTCTCCGATGGTTCTTCCCTCAACCTGAAGGAGGCACAGCAGCGTTTTGGCCGCCCTATCTTCGGTGGTCTGGAGCGTCTGGGAGTGATTGCCAAAGGCAGCATCGAAGAGGCTAAGGCTGCTGTCGACAAGGTGCTTGAGAATGCATCGCCCAACTTTATCCTCGGCGCCGACTGCACCGTGCCTGGCGATACTGACTGGGAGAAACTGCGTGCCGTCATCGACTACGCCCACACTTGGCGTCAGACGCACAAGAAGTAAAGCAAAATGGGTTATAACTATATAATGTTGAGTAAGTATGAATAAATACTTTAGCACAGTTGTACTGCTTGCACTTATGACACTGTTGGCCTGCTCATCGCAGCAAGCCAACGAGCAGACAAGCAAGAGAGACCTTATTGAGCGTGTGCTCGATCAGTCGAAAGCACCAGATATCATTCCCTCTGCTTTCTTCCATCATTTCCCCGACAAGTTCGGTCCCAAAGCGGTAGAAGAGCATATAGCCTTCTTCCACGAGACGGGGAACGATATCCTGAAGGTGCAGTATGAGACCCTGCCACCAACATGGGAGATCAGGACCGCCGAGGACTTTGCCAAGGTTGAAGAACTGACCGAAGATTACTTTGAACCACAACTGCAGGTGATAGAGGAACTGGCCAGACAGTTGAAGGATTCTGCCTTGATTATTCCAACGGTATATTCACCTCTGCTCATACTGCATCAGGCTGCAGGAAAAGAGGTAGACGAAGTTATTAAGAAATACCCTGCTGCTGCAGAACTCGCCTTCGAGAAACTGGCCAAGAGCATTGCCACCTACATTCGTGCAGCCCGCAAACGTGGAGCCGATGGATTCTATGTGTCGTCGCACGGAGGTAACGTAGAGTTCTTCGGACAAGAGTCTGAAGTATGGACCAAATATTTGCGCAAGTGGGATAAGTACATCTCTGAGGTAGCCGACTCTGTAGCACCACTCAACATCCTGCACATCTGCGGCGGACACTACGAGAACCTTGACGCATGGGCTGACTATCCTGGCGCCATCATCAATCTGCCCGAATTCGACGTAGAGAAACTTCACCACGCACAAGAGGTGTTCAAGCGTCCCATTTTGGGAGGATTAGACCATCGCGGCGTGCTGATAAACGGTACACTCGAAGAGGTTTATGCCCAGGTTGACAAGGTGCTATCTGAAGGACCACAGAACTTGATTCTGGGTGCTAACTGCACAGTGCCCGACTCTACGGACAGCAAACGGCTGCGTGCAGTGGTGGAATACGCCCACAACTGGCGTAAGACGCATAGGGAATAAGTAATATATGATATAAGCAAGGATGAAAAAAAGGAGTATACTTTTCGCATTTGGATTGTTTTTGGGAATCGCGTTTTCTGCTTGTTCAGGAAGTGATGGGGTGGTGCCTATCAATATCCCTTCAATAGATGATGACGTGTGCTGTTCTCAAGACGACGAGAATAACATCAACCAAATCCTTGCCGGACTAAAGGAATTGACAGGACTGTCGAGGCAGAGTGTTGAGGGCTACACGCTGAAGGTATATGCCCGCACGGCAAACCTCTACGTAGGTTATAATGACTTGTACTTTGCTGTTGAAAAGACCGAAAGCGGACGCCATGTCAAAGACTTTGCCGTGACAGCCTTGTCACCACTGATGGATATGGGCATGATGAAGCATAGTACGCCTATCGCTAATAAGTACGACCAGATAGAAAGTTACCCCATCTATCATACATGGGTGGCACCGCTCATGGCTGGAGAATGGACACTCCCCATCAGTTATCGCATCAAGGATCTGAGTGGCACGCTGCCCGGAGCGCCCATTACGATAGAAGCCACACCGAGTGACCAAGTATGGATCAAGTCGTTTAAATGGAACGATCAGACATATTACTTGACCTTGGCCAGTCCACAGAACCTGAAGACGGGCGTGAACACGATAAGCGCTTATGTCTCGGGAAAAGGGGATGACAGTACTCTGCCATATCTTCCTGCGAGTGAGGTGTTTACCATCGATATCTATCCTACCATGCCCGACATGGGTAACCATACCTCGCCCAACAACGAACCACTCCAACCACAAGATGATGGCAGTTATCAAGGGAAGTTGAATCTTACCATGACAGGGGTGTGGGATATCCATCTTCATGTCAAGGATGCGTCAGGCAAGACTGTAGCGGGAGGAGAGGAATTAAGTGATCTTTATTGGACTATATCAATTTAATCTTTTTCTTTAGATGTTAGTGTTAGTCAGTCTTATTAGTTTATTATGCCTGCAAGACACTGTATTCAAGGAGACGGCCATCGATGAGGTGGTCGTTTCTTCTACCATAGGGTCTGGTAAGAAGGCTGTCAGTAAAGGGCGTGTAGCCAGCATCGACGAGCATCTGGGTAAACTCTCGAAGGTCGAGATGGTTCGGCGTGGCAACTATGCCTGGGAGCCCATAGTCAATAGCATGGCCACTGAGCGCGTGTGTACCACCATCGACGGCATGAAGATATTCTATGCCTGCACAGACAAGATGGATCCCGTGACCTCGTATGTGGAGAGCTGCAATCTGCAGCGTATCAGTCTCAATTCAGGACTAGATGGCAATCCGCAGGCCACGGGTAATATTGGAGGTAGTATAGACCTGAAACTCCGTCGGGTGGGGTTCGACGCTAAGTCGTCAGAGTATAATGCGTCCGCTGGTTTTGAGTCAAATGGTAACGTGCAGGTATATGGTGCCGATGCCGCCTTCTCCTCACACCGTTTCTACACCAATTTCGGCGTGTTCTACCGTCATGCTGACAATTATAAGGCTGGCGGCAATGAGACGGTCAACTTCTCACAATTCCAGAAGACCAATGCCTTTGCCAATATCGGCTGGCAACCTGCGGACAATCATATCGTGGAGGCAATGGCTATCTACGACATCGCCACCGATATAGGTTATCCTGCTCTGGCGATGGATGTGAAGAGGGCCGAGGGCATCATCACCTCACTATCCTATCGTCGCGAGCATATTCAGGGCCTGTTCCATCGCTGGGAGACGAAGGCATACTACAATCATATCACTCATGACATGGACGATACCAAACGTCCTGATGTCATCATCCACATGGACATGCCCGGACGCAGCAGCACGGTGGGACTTTATAGTCTGCTACAGGGCAGCAAGGGCAGTCATTATTTCCAGCTGAACCTTGACGGCTATTACAACACACTCTTTGCCGACATGACCATGTATCCCGTTGGCGGACCACCCATGTATATGCTCACTTGGCCTGATGTGGGTACGTTCAACACAGGACTGGCCCTTACCGACGATATCACTCTCAACAGTCACCACCGCCTCCGTCTGTCGGCAAAGGGAGCCTGGCAGCATCAGCAAATCAACAGTGACGAGGGCTATCAGGCTTTGAGCATCTATTTCCCTGGTATGGACAAAGGTAACTCACGGTTTATCAGCCGTCTGGCAGTCAGCTATGCCTATGAGCATAGTGGCTGGGCGATAGCTGTTGGCACTGGCTATGGCACACGCGCTCCAACAGTTACAGAGAGTTTTGGCTATTTCCTGAATAACACTTTCGACCAGTATGACTATATCGGTAATCCGTATCTTAAGAATGAGAAAGCCATAGAAGCCAATGCGTCAATAGGCTACGAAAAAGGATTGGTTAGAGTGAAGGCCGAGACAAATGCCTTCTTCTTTCAGGACTATATCATCGGCCGCCCAGACTCCCGTCTCTCACCTATGACCATCGGAGCTGCTGGCGTGAAGGTCTATCAGAACCTGAAGCATGCGCAGATTGTCAATGCCTCGCTCATGGCAGATTTCAGACTAGCCTCTTGGCTACTATTCGAAAACCGTGTGGCTTATAGTTATGGCCGAGAGAATACAGGTGCACGACTTCCGCTCATTGCTCCATTGTCATACTTGGGCAGTCTGCGCTTTAGCTGGAAGTACTTGGAAGCTGAGGGGGGTGTGAAAATGGCATCACGCAATAGTCACTGTGGTACGGAATATGGTGAAACACCCACAGCAGGCTATGCCGTCTGGCATCTGAACATCGGTGGCCAATTGCGTTTGGGGCAGGTCATTGCCAACCTCCACTTGGGCATAGAGAATCTTTTCGACCGTTATTATGCCACTTACTCAGACTGGAATCACATTCCACAGAAAGGGCGCAACATCTATGTCAACACTTCATTTCAGTTCTAAATCTCTTTCACGGCATCCTGGATGACTAATCCCGCCAGCATAAAGCCGAAGATGGCGGTGATGTGAGCCAGGGTGCCGTTGATCTGGGCTTTCGAAGAGCACCATTCATGATTCAGCAGGGTAGGGTCGCCAGGGCCTACCTTTGCTTTGGGGCACATACATTGCTCCGTGCCGCAGGTGGCATTGTGGCCTTTGTTCTCTAACAGTTCATCGGAGTATACACACTGGAACTTGCGCTTGGGATATTGTCCGTCGCGCTTGAATCGCTTACGGAGGGCACGAGCCAGCGGGTCACCCTGCACCTTCCAGAACTCGGCAGTCTTGATCCTTGTGGGGTCGAGCTTCAGTGCTGCTCCCATTGAGGAATAGAACTTTGCCTGTGTCTGTGTCGCCATCAGAATCAGCAGCGTCTTGTCTTTCAGCGAGTCGATGGCATCGATGATGTAGTCGTAGCTCCCGATATCGAAGCTGTCGGCAGTCTCGGCTGTGAATATCTGTTGCAGGGCAGTGATCTCTGCCTGAGGGTTGATGCTGAGCAGGCGCTCCTTCAGGGCTTCTACCTTTACCTGCCCTACGGTCTTCGAGGTGGCCATCAGCTGGCGGTTGATATTGGTGATGCAGACGCGGTCTGAATCGACGATAGTGAGATGCGTGATACCTGAACGTACCAGACTCTCGGCGCACCACGAGCCAACACCGCCCACACCGAAGATGATCACACGCTTCTGGCCGATGCTGCTCATCACCTCATC
>ONPM01000055.1 GCA_900319715.1 uncultured Prevotella sp. | reverse complement strand
TAATTTGGAAACCGCAATTTTTACAAAGCAATGAAAGCAAATAAATTAGTGTTATTATTAGGAATGCTGTCGATCGTGACGGCATTACCCTTGTTCTCCAGTTGTAGTGACGATGATGCCCCTTCGAATGATAGAACTCATTACGACGTATACCAGGTACTTATCAGGTTTGAGTCTGCATCGGGAACGAATCTCGTCGATTCCTTGAAACTTACAAATCGTGGAGTGCCTTTTGAGGTTGTCGCCCCAGAAGATAACGGGCTCGTACAGGTCTCATGTGTGCGGCAGACTGATGGGAGGAAGATGGATTTCCATAGATTCGGTTGGACTCATCCTGTAGACGAAGGGAATTTTAAGGAACTTGCAGAGGCTGGTACTGTCTTGGATTTTGCTTGGGGGGAGTTCTATGATGACAAAGATGGCAGTAGACCCGACTACGATGAGGTATATACCGTCCGCATAAAGAGCCCTGCCATATTTGGCACAGACGAAGAGCATACGATTAAATGGTATTCTCATATCATTGGAGTAACCTATGACTGCTACCGCTGCGAGGTAGACGGCGAGGAGTATGCCTTTACTGAAACAGACTTTTACTCCTACCTTCATCCGGTAAAGGAGCCTGGATATTACACTACTAATAGGAAAGAGGTGGCAAATGTAATTATCAATTTGAGGAGAGGCGCATCATCAAAAATATCCAAATAAATTCGGTATTTTATTCGAATTGGATAAATTTCTCACACTCAAGAATGCAAATAAATCTGCATTCTCTTCGCTAAATCGAAATTTTGCACTATCTTTGTGCAGTTTTTAACCGCATATTGGTTTGTGAATAAACATTGATAAAATATTGAAAAATGAAAAGGAAGAACTTGGCTCAATGGTTGACGATAATGACCTTGACAGGTATAGTCATGGCATGCAGTGATAGTGGTGACGAAGCAAGTGAAGGATTTCCAGAGCAAATCCATATGGTCATCAGATTTGAGACAGGATCTGGTGTAAATGCCGTTGACTCTATGAAGCTGTTGAAGTTTGATGGAGAAGGGTTTAAGAGTGTCAATATGGATACTATCCAGATAACTTGCACGAGAGGAAGTGATGGGGCAACGACTTCTTCTATCGGTGAGATTGACAAGTCGAATATGGGCTTTGCCTATGCCGGCTGGGTAGATTGCTCCTATCCTGATGAGGCAGGCGATACGACAGGTACAGCGTTGCACTTGCTTCTGCACGATTTTAATGTAACGGCAAGATATGACCATGAGCCGAGGAACTATGATGATGTCTATACGATAAGATTTAAAAGCCCGCTGATTTTCGGGAATACGGAGGAACACTATGTCAGTTGGTATGTTCATCTGATAGGCTATCGATTCAGTGTATACCGCTGTGTCGTCGACGGAGAGGATTTTGACTTTATGAATGAGTATCACTTGCTGAAGGAGCATGATTTTAAATATCATTATGATGAAGAAAAAAATATGTATGAGTGGTATGACTATGCAGGAAACCCGTCAATATGCAGTATATATAATGTTTTGATTCCAATCCGGTTAAGGTGAAGAAGAAATATTATTAGGCGTGTATTCCACTATAGAAGAGACGGGAGTGCCATACGAGATCTCTGCAAAGCGTTCGTGGGACTACAGCTCTGACGATAAATTCACGATGGGGGCTCAGCTTGGTGTGCAGCTCGACTATAGGAAATTGTTCTTTACGTTAGACTATAGGCATTCTTTCATCCGTAGCCAGCTTAACTGCAACGGTTTCGAGAATACGCTCCAGCTCGGCATAGGGTATAGACTATAAGTCTGTTCACATACTTTTGCTAATGGCAACTATGTTAAGGTCGAAATAGAGTTGGCAAATGGCTTCATTTGCGCTAACGGATCACGGGGGCAACCCAGGATTTGGGATAGCTGACCCTTTTGGGTCTACTCCTATATCATTGCCCTATAAATTATCGAAAACGCACTTTTTAAATCTTGGAAAAATGTTATTTTTATATCATTACTAACTTGGAAAAGTGTAAGAAATCAGGATTATTTATATTAGAAAAATGTATTGTGCCGTCTTAATCGCCAGTTTTTCGCCTCTTGTCAAGGATCGCTGTGTCGCGGTTTGGTCGGTAAGAAAGAACGGATTATTCCTGGGGAATAAACGGATTATTCTTGCAGAAAGTGCCGAAGAAATTTGGTATTTTATTCGAATTGGATAAATTTCTCACACTCAAGAATGCAAATAAATCTGCATTCTCTTCGCTAAATCGAAATTTTGCACTATCTTTGCACCCAAAATTCGAATTTGATTATATTATGGCACAACAAGATGATGTATTTAAGAAGATCGTAAGTCACTGTAAGGAGTATGGGTTCGTGTTCCCGTCGAGTGAGATTTACGATGGTTTGGGCGCTGTGTACGACTATGGTCAGAACGGTGTGGAGTTGAAGAATAATATCAAGCAGTACTGGTGGAAGGCGATGACGATGCTGCACGAGAATATCGTGGGTATCGACTCGGCCATCTTCATGCACCCCACTATATGGAAGGCTAGCGGACACGTGGATGCCTTTAATGATCCCCTCATTGATAACCGCGACTCGAAGAAGCGCTATCGTGCTGATGTGCTCATCGAGGACCAGATTGCGAAGTACGATGACAAGATCCAGAAGGAGGTCGAGAAAGCCCGCAAACGCTTTGGCGACTCGTTCGACGAGGCAAAGTATCTGGAGACCAGTGAGCGTGTGAAGGAGACCAAAGAGAAGCGCGACGCCCTTCATGCCCGCTATGCGGCAGCCATGCAGGGTCCGGATCTCGACGAACTGAAGCAGATCATCCTCGATGAGGAGATTGTCTGCCCCATCAGCGGAACCCGCAACTGGACGGATGTGCGTCAGTTCAACCTCATGTTCTCGACAGAGATGGGTGCCTCGGCAGATGCTTCGATGAAGATCTACCTGCGTCCTGAGACGGCTCAGGGCATCTTCGTGAACTACCTGAACGTGCAGAAGACGGGCCGTATGAAGATCCCCTTCGGTATCGCCCAGATCGGTAAGGCCTTCCGCAACGAGATTGTCGCCCGTCAGTTCATCTTCCGTATGAGGGAGTTCGAGCAGATGGAGATGCAGTTCTTCGTACATCCCGGCACGGAACTGGAGTGGTTCCCGAAGTGGAAGGAGACGCGTATGAAGTGGCACCAGGCCCTGGGCTTCGGTGCAGAAAACTATCGTTTCCACGACCACGACAAACTGGCTCACTATGCCAATGCTGCTACTGATATCGAATTCAAGATGCCGTTTGGTTTCAAAGAGGTGGAGGGTATTCACAGCCGTACGAACTTCGACCTCTCGCAGCATGAGAAATACTCTGGCAAGAGCATCAAGTACTTTGATCCTCAGACCAACGAGAGTTATACCCCGTACGTCATTGAGACGTCTATTGGTGTCGACCGTATGTTCCTGAGCATCATGTGTCATGCCTTCGAGGAGGAGAAACTGGAGAACGGCGAGACCCGTACAGTCCTGAAGTTGCCCGCAGCCTTGGCTCCTGTCAAGTGTGCTGTGATGCCGCTGGTGAAGAAGGACGGTCTGCCTGAGAAGGCCCGTGAGATTATCGACCAACTGAAGTTCCATTTCAATTGTCAGTATGATGAGAAGGACTCTATCGGCAAGCGCTATCGCCGTCAGGACGCCATCGGCACGCCGTACTGCGTTACCGTAGACCACGACACCCTGAATGACGGTTGCGTCACCCTCCGTTTCCGTGATACGATGGAGCAGGAGCGTGTGGCCATCAGCGAACTCAATGGCATTATCGAGGACAAGGTGAGCATTGTGTCATTACTGAAAAAACTTCAGTAAGTAATGGAAGATAAAAGAAGGTATATGATAAAAGAAGATAAAGGAACAAAGAATGAAGGGCGACGCTGTCTTGCTGAAAGACTATTGTCGTCAGTCTTCTTCTGTCTCCTTTTATCTTCCTCTGTCTCCTTGTTGTCTTGTTCTGAGGAGAATACGGAAGAGGGTGAATACGACAACTGGCAAGTGAAGAACGATGAGATGACGAGCCAGTGGGCTTCCCAGGCTAATAATGGCACCTATAATAAAATCCTGACCTATTCCAAGGATGCATCGGCTCAGAACCTAAAGAGCAGTGACTACATCTATGTGGAGACACTGACTTCTGGCAGCAGTGCGGAGAGTCCTATATATACGGATACGGTTCGTGTGGCATACCGTGGAAGGCTCCTCCCGTCGAAGACTTACAGTGATGGCTATGTGTTCGACCAGACTTACCTCAAAGATTTTGACTGGCGGACGGCCAATGTGCGCGACTTGGCCGTCTCAGGATTGGTAGATGGTTTCTCGACGGCTCTGATGAACATGCACAGGGGCGACCGTTGGTGTGTCCGTATACCTTATCAGTTAGGGTATGGATCGGTCGCTCAAGGCAGTTCTGTTCCTGCTTATAGTAACTTAGTCTTCGATATTGTCTTGCAGGACTTCTGGCATCCGGGAGAGGTAAAGGGGAAATTCAAGACCCGTTAGTTTTTACACAAAAAGTAAGCCGAAAGTTTTGAACTTTCGGTTTTTTTGTGTATTTTTGCCCCATAAAAACCGATGACTATGCAAAAGTATGCTGACTATATCCGACGAATAGAGATTGACTCGCTCTGGAGCGGTAAGAAACACGTGGTGTGGGAACTGAACCGTCAGGTAAATATTCTGAGCGGCATTAATGGAGTGGGTAAGAGTACGATCCTCAATAAGGTGATCAAGAGTGTGAACACCAATGGTGACATCATCAACCATCTGCTGAAGGGTGTCCATATCGACGTGGAACCTGCTGATGCTACCCATGTGCGCTTTGACATCATCCGCTCCCTCGATTCCCCCATGCTCGACAATGAGACGCTGAACATGGTTGACACCCGCATCCGCTCGGCACTCGACTTCCAACTCTATCATCTGCAGCGCAAGTATCTCGACTATCAGGTGAATATAGGCAACCGTATCATTGAGCAATTGCAGACAGGGCATGCTGATGCTGCTCAGGAACTGTCGAAGAAGAAGACGCGATTCCAGGATATTGTCGACGACCTCTTTACAGATACAGGTAAGAAAATAGTGAGGACGGAAAACGAGATCCGCTTTTCGCAGATTGGGGAGACATTGGTGCCTTATCAGTTATCGAGTGGTGAGAAACAGATCCTGGCTATCCTGCTCACCGTGTTGGTAGAGGACAATCTGCCGTATGTGCTCTTCATGGACGAACCGGAGGTCTCGCTGCATATCGAGTGGCAGAAAAGACTCATCGATCTTTGCCTGGAACTGAATCCTAACGTGCAGATTATCCTGACCACTCATTCGCCTGCCGTCGTCATGAACGGTTGGGTGGATGCTGTTACGGAGGTTTCGGACATAACTATATAATAGTTTATAGTTTAAAGTTTATAGTTGATAGTTGATAACCTGGCAAGCCATTCAGGATGTTGATGAAAAACTCTGTCTATTGAAGTAATCATCTATAAACTATAAACTTTAAACTATAAACAAGAAAAGTAAGAAAGTATGTCGAACCGATTAAAGGATAATATCAATAGCAAATACTTCGAGGCAGCGAATGCGTTGACATCGAAGAAAGCCCGCCGTAGGATTGTGGCTTATGTTGAGAGTTATGATGATATCTATTTCTGGCGGACAGTGCTTTCTGAGTTCGAGAGCGATAAGCGTTACTTCGAAGTGATGCTGCCTTCGAAGGCAAAGTTGTCACGTGGCAAGAAGTCGGTACTGATGAATTTCCTCAAGGGGGAGCCGCTGGGCAAGGATATGATAGCCTGTGTGGATGCAGATTACGACTATCTGATGGCGGGGGCTACGCCGACATCGAAGAGCATCATTGAGAGTCCTTATGTCTTTCATACTTATGTCTATGCCATCGAGAACTTCCAGTGTTATGCGCCGTCGCTCCACAATGTGTGCGTGGCAGTGGCACTTAACGATCATCGCATCTTCGACTTCCGCGACTATTTCCGCCAGTTCTCCGAAGCCATTTTCCCGCTTTTTGTATGGTCTGTCATGGTGTACCGCAATGGTAACTATCCAAAATTTACCATTACCGACTTCAACCGTATTGCGGATCCTGGCGGCTTTAACATCAACATACCGGCTCCCTCGATAGCAAAGGTGAAACGTAAGGTCTTTACGAAAATCAATGAATTACAGCGGCTGTACCCAGATGCCAAGGAGGAATATCTGGCCACGAAGGAAAGTGTCAAGGCATTGGGCGTGACTCCTCAGACCACCTATTTATATATACAAGGCCACCATTTGTTCGATACCGTCGTGTCGCCCATGCTCACAAAGGTGTGTAATCAGTTGCGCCAGGAACGACAAAACGAGATCAGCCAAGCCAAAGCCCCTAGTACACAGAAGCGGAATGAGATGACCTGCTATGAGAACTCTTTGCAGGACATCAAAGTGATGCTCAAGAAGAACAATGGTTATATGACATCAGAGCAATTCCGTCGGATACAGGAGGACATCAGGGGATATTTGGGAGAGTAGTTTTTTGTTTACAGTTTACGGTTTACAGTTTACAGATGATTACATCAGAGGAATTGAAGGGCTTTGCCAAGTATTCAACTGTAAACTGTAAACCGTAAACTGTAAACAAAAACTATACATAGGTTTCCAGGAACTTGACGGTACCCTCGACCTTGACTTCCTTTGTTGTAGCAGGCAGCAAGACTGTGTCACCCATTTGAAAAGGAATGGTCTTACCATCGGCAGAAAGTGTGCCCGATCCTTTGACGGCTATCAGGATGACGAAGGAGTCCAACTCGGAGTAGTCTAGTGTCATGGGCTCATTGAGGTCGTAGACGGCTGTGGTGAAGTAGGGACAAGTTACGACTTGTGTGCCTTCGTTCTGCGAAAGTTGGTATTCTGTGCGGTAGTTCGGTAACACCGTGTAGTTGATGCTCTCGGCAGCCTCCTTGGTGTGTAGTTCGCGATAGTTGCCGTTCTTGTCCTTGCGCTTGTAGTCGTAGATGCGGTAGGTGACGTCGGATGTCTGCTGGATCTCCGTTACGAAACAGCCGGCGCCGATGGCGTGGATGCGGCCTGCAGGGATGAAGAACACATCGCCCTCATGTACTTCGTATTGTGCCAGAGCATCAATGATGGTGTCATGCTCTACCATCTCCTTGTATTGCTCAGGTGTAATCTGCTGCTTCAGTCCATTGTAGAGTTTGGGCTTAGTATTCTCTTCTGATGCACTCCCCAGACAATACCACATCTCTGTTTTTCCACGTTGCTTGCCTTGACGGTGGGCTGTTTCATCTGACGGGTGTACTTGTATCGACAGGTCCTGACAGGCATCGATAAATTTAATGAGCAACGGAAACTCGTCGCCGAAGCGCTGATAGTTGTCTGCCCCTACCAGCAACTCCTTCTGTTCACTGACCAGTTGGTTGAGGCTCTTGCCCTTGTCGGGGCCGTCAGCCACGATGGTCTCATGATCCTTGACTCCGGAGATTTCCCAACTCTCACCGACATTTTCCATCTGTACGTCTAAGTGCTTGAAGGGGATGATCTTATCGCCTCCCCAAAGTGTTTGCTTTAGCAACGGTTCAAACTTGTACATACCTGCTTTCTTCTTCTTTGTAGTTTTTACCTATTTCCAAATTCGCCTGCAAACTTACATAATTATTCCGGAATATCCAAATCCTTATACCTGCTTTCCTTTAAGAATTCCCAAATAGTGTAACATTTACGTAAGAAAGTACAATGCTTACACATTAATTCTCTTTCCAGAAACTGCGGGTGAAGAGCACGAGCACGGTCATGATTTCCAGACGTCCCATAAGCATGAGCAGCGAGAGCGTCCATTTCACGTAGTCGGGCATCCCGGACCATGTGATGTTGGCACCGATATCTGTGCTGAGCGACGGGCCGATGTTGCTCACACAACTCAGGGCAATGACGATGCTGTTGATCATGTCGATGCCAGAGAGGAGCATGATGGCTGCTGTAACGAGGATCATCAGCATGAAGAGTGTGAAAAAGGCAAACAAGGATACAATCCTTGCCTGCGGCACGCTCTGACCGTTAATCTTCACGGGCAGCACAGCATTGGGATGCAGAATCTGACGGAAGTTGTTGCGTAGCGTCTTTAAGGTCATCACCGCACGGATGCATTTGAAACCGCCGCTGGTGCTGCCTGCACAGGCACCGACGAACATCAGGGCTCCGAGAATGATCCAAGTGATATGGGGCCACTGCGCCACATCGTCGTTGAACAATCCCGTGGTGGTGATGAAAGACACCACATGGAACAGACTGCTTCGGATGGCGAATTCGATGTCGTAATTGGACTGTAGATAGAGAACGGTGGCGATGGCCGCCGTTGACAGCAGAACAATGCTGATATAAAGTTTGAACTCAGAATTCTTGAACAGCGCTGCGAACTTCGCCTTGAAGATGGAGGCATAGAGCAGGGTGAAGTTGATGCCAGCCAGGAATTGGAAAACGATGGCGATATAGTCGATGGCGGGATCATGGAAGAATGCCAGCGAGTCGTTGTGGATCGAGAATCCCCCCGTGGCGGTCGTCGTCATGGAGTAGTTCGTGGCATCGAACCAGTTCATGCCAGCCAGCCAGAACGCAGCGCCACAACCTATCGTCAGCAGGAGATAGATAGACCAGATCCACTTTGCCGTCGTCGTCAGTCTTGGGTGCATCTTTGCCTTCACGGGACCAGTAGCCTCTGCAGCAAACACTTTGACGCTTCCTCCTACCAGCGATGGCAGGATGGCGATAGTGAAGAATACGATTCCCAGACCGCCGATCCACTGCATGAGTGACCGCCAGAACAGGATACCGTGCGGCAATACCTCCACGTCGTCGATGATAGTGGCGCCCGTCGTGGAGAAGCCTGACATGGTCTCAAAGTAGGCATCGGTAAGGTTGGTGATGCTGCCTTGGATAAGGAAGGGGAACATACCGAAAACGGAGAAGATAGCCCAGACGGCAGTCACCAGCAGATAGGCGTCCTTACGGCTCAATGCGTTTTCTGCATTCCGTCCCCAAAGCAAAAACAGAAATCCACTTCCGAAGGTAATCAGTAGGGACATCAGAAAGGCTATCTGGTCTTCCTCGTGGAAGTAAATCGCTATTGCTGCGCACCAAGTCATGAAGAAAGCCTCGATGAACAGCAGCGAGCCAATGATCTTACTGATGATACGGAAGTTGATCATATAGAGGGTTTTCGATTTGCAGATTTAGAAGAAAGAAGACTTCTTGAATAACTTCTCGATTTGGTTGATATTCTGTTCGTGGCAGAACACCATGACACTGTCGCCAGCCTGAATCTGCGAGTTACCGTTGACGAGCATGCCGTTACCATTGCGTACCAGTCCGCCGATAGTGGCACCAAAGGGCAGACCTAAGTCCTTCACGGGTTTCTTTGTCACCTTCGATCCTTCGGCTGCGGTAAACTCTGCCACGTCTGCATCGACAAGCATCAGCGAGCGCAGATTGTCAACATCGGCTTCGAGCATCATCTGGAAGATGTGACTGGCAGCGATGGTCTTCTTGTTGATGATGGTGCCGATGTCCAGTCCCTCGGCCATACTCACATAGTCGAGGTTCTCAACCATGGCAACGGTCTTGCGCACACCAAGTTTCTTGGCCGTCAGACAGGCGAGGATATTGGTCTCTGCATTACCCGTCAGTGCCACGAAGGCCTGGGTGTTGCGGATGCCTTCTTCCTCGAGCAGTCCGAGATCGCGGCCGTCGCCGTGGATGACCATCGCATCCTCGCGTTCGAACAGTTCGTTCAGTTTCTCACAGCGTTGGGCGTCTTTCTCGATAATCTTCAGGTTCATATAGTTTGGAATGGTGAGAGCAGCGCGTACGGCCGTCTTTCCACCTCCCATGATGATGACATTCTTCACGTCGGCATAGTGCTCTTTGCCTACGATTTTACGGATATAGGGGATGTATTCCTTGGTGGTCATGAAGTAGACGAGGTCGTTGACATGAAGTTCGTCGAGACCACCTGGTATCAGCGTGTCGCCACCTCGCTTGATGGCTACCACATGGTAAGGATCATTAGGACCGCAGAGGTCTTTCAGCGGCTGGTTCAGGATCTCAGCCGTCTCGCGGAGTTTGATGCCAAGGAGTATAAGGGCGCCGCCATGCACATCCCAGCGCTGTCGCACCCATGACAGTTTCAGACTGTTGGTGATGTCTGTGGCCACCAGCACCTCTGGGTATATCAGCGAGTCGATGCCCAGATTCTTGAAGAAGGGCTGCAACTCGACGGACAGGTATTCATAGTTGTCGATACGGGCCACGGTCTTCTTGGCGCCAAGGGCATGAGCCAGGATACAGGCATTCATGTTGATGCTCTCCTCTGGTGTCACGCCGACGAACAGGTCGGCATGCTGGGCGCCAGCCTCCTTCAAGGCCTTGATGCTTGTGGGCGAAGCCTGATAGGTCATCACGTCATATTCGCTGAGAGCAGCCAGCCGCTCATCATCATCGTCGATGAGCACGCAGTCTTGACGGCCCCGTGACAGTAATTTCGACAAGTGAGTTCCTACGGCACCTGCACCGGCAATGACAATCTTCATAATGTGGATTTACGATTTACGGATTTACGATCGAATGGCTCTGGCGATGGATTCGGCATCCAGACCTACAATCTTGTTCAATTCGCATACCTTGCCGTGCTCTACGAACTGGTCTGGCAGGCCTAAGCGAATCACCTGAGGCTGATAGCCGTGGTCGTTCATCCATTCCAGTACGGCTGAGCCAAGACCGCCCTGCTTGACACCGTTCTCCACCGTGACAATCTTCTTGAACCTGCGCCCCACCTCTTCAAGGATATCTTCGTCGATGGGCTTCAGGAAGCGCATGTCGTAATGGGCGACGGATAGGTCTGATGTTCCAGACAGATTGGCGATGGCCTCTGTGACGTTGTTGCCAATAGGGCCGATGGAAAGCACGGCCACGTCGTGGCCATCCTTCAGTTTGCGGCCTGTGCCTACCTTGACCTCTTCCAGGGGACAGCGCCAGTCTTGCAACACACCGCCGCCACGAGGATAGCGGATGACGAATGGTCCCTTGTCTGGCAGTTGGGCTGTGTACATCAGCCGTCGCAGTTCGTGCTCGTCCATGGGCGACGAGATGGTCAGGTTCGGAATGGGACGCAGGGCTGCGAGGTCGAAGGCGCCGTGATGGGTAGGCCCGTCTTCTCCGACTAGTCCTGCACGGTCGAAGCAGAACACGACGTTCAGGTTCAACAGTGCCACGTCGTGGATGATATTGTCGAAGGCCCGTTGGGCGAAGGCGCTGTAGATGTTGCAGAAAGGCAGCAGCCCGTCCTTGGCCATACCTCCTGAGAAGGTGACGGCGTGCCCCTCGGCGATACCCACGTCGAAGGTGCGCTCTGGCATCTCGTTCATCATGATGTTCATCGAGCAGCCTGAGGGCATGGCGGGCGTCACGCCCACAATCTTCGGATTCTGCCTGGCCAGTTCTAAGAGGGTATGGCCAAACACGTCCTGATATTTCTGAGGCTTGTTGGGATCGTTGTCCACCAGTCGCTCGCCCGTGTCGGGATTGAACTTGCCAGGGGCGTGCCAGGTGGTCACGTCTTTCTCTGCAGGAGCGTAGCCGTGACCCTTCTGAGTGTGCAGGTGCAGCAGTTTCGGACCTCTCATGTCCTTAATCTGTCTGAGGATGCGCACGAGTTCCTTGACGTTATGCCCGTCGAAGGGTCCGAAGTATCGGATGTTCATTCCCTCGAAGATGTTCTGCTGGTGCGAGATGGCACTCTTCAGGGCGTTCGACAGGCGGATAATGCCGTTTTTCCTGTCGTCATTGAGCATGCCCTTGCGGTTCATCCATCGCGAGGCCTTGAAGCGCAGGGCGTTGTAGGTCTCGTTGGTGCTCAGATTCAGCAGGTATTGCTTCATGCCACCCACGCTGCGGTCGATCGACATGTTATTGTCGTTGAGGATGATCAGCAGGTCGTTGGGCGACGACGACACGTTGTTCAGACCCTCGAAGGCCAGTCCGCCGCTCATGGCTCCGTCGCCGATGACAGCCACCACATGGCGGTCTTTCTTCTGTTCCAGTTTGGCTGCTACGGCCATGCCTAAGGCTGCCGACACAGAGTTGCTGGCATGGCCGCAGGCGAAGGTGTCGTACTCGCTCTCGGAGGGCGAGGGGAAGGGCTTGATGCCGCCCAGTTTCCTGTTCGTGCAGAACTGCTCTCTCCGGCCCGTCAGTATCTTGTGGCCGTATGCCTGATGGCCCACGTCCCATACGATGCGGTCTTCCGGCGTGTTGTAGACATAGTGCAGCGCGACGGTGATCTCAGCCACGCCGAGACTCGACGCCAGATGACCAGGATTCACCGCTACCTCCTCAACGATGTCCTCGCGCAGTTCCTTGCAAAGCAGGGGCAGTTCGTCCACCGACAACTTGCGTAAATCCTCAGGATACTGGATCTTATTGAGAAGTGTAAATTTAGTCTTTTCCACTTTGCGATTAAGTTATTTTGCTGCAAAGTTATATATTTTTTATCAATATACAAAAAAAAACACTAATTTTGCACTCGCAAATTGAAAATAGTATTAATATATGGTATACGGAATAATAGGAGTAGGAGCCATCGGCGGCTATTATGGCAGCAAGTTGGCGTATAGCGGTCAGGAGGTGCACTTCCTGTCGCATAGTGATTATCAGTTTGTCAAGGAGCGTGGCATGCAGGTGGACTCCTGCGACGGTTCCTTCCATCTGGAGCACGTCAATGTCTATCAGTACGCTGCGGAGATGCCGAAGTGCGACGTGGTGATTGTGGGATTGAAAACAACTAACAATTGTCTGCTGCCTTCTCTGCTCCCGCCCCTGCTTCATGAGCACACCGTCGTCGTGCTTATCCAGAATGGCATCGGGGTGGAGGCCGACGTGCAGCAGATGTTCCCTGATGCGCAGTTGATAGCGGGCCTTGCCTTCATCTGCTCGGCGAAGACGGAGCCTGGACGGGTGAGCCATCAGTGCTATGGCAGCATCAACCTCGGCAACTATTCCTGCCGCGATGAGTCCGTGTTCAATCAGATACTAAAAGATTTTACAGATGCCGGCGTCGCCTGTGCATCGGTGCCATACGAGGAGGCCCGTTGGAAGAAGGCTGTCTGGAACATGCCGTTTAATGGTATGACCGTTGCCCTCAACACTCGTACAGACCTTTTGCTGAAGAATCCCTCCACCCGCCAACTCATCCGCGACCTGATGATGGAGGTGGTAGAGGCCTCGCGGGCATTGGGAGTCGAAGGCGTCGATGAGGCCTTCGTGGAGAAGATGATCGATATGACGGACCACATGACGCCCTACAGCCCCTCGATGAAACTTGACTACGATTTCCATCGCCCGATGGAGATCCACTATCTCTATACCCGTCCCATCGAGATAGCCCGTGCCGCAGGCTACCGTATGGCCAAACTCGAGATGCTCGAGGCCGAACTCCGATTCCTGGGAGTTTAAAGACCGTGCTTTTTTCGCACGACGAAGTACTCGGTATTGTGCTTTGTCTGGCGTTTCTTTAGATTTGGTATGTTCGACAACGTGCGTCCGAAGCCGGAGAGCGACGACGGGCGAAGGAGACTGACGCCCACCTTATCCTTGAGTGCGTTGTAGATGGCCGAGGCGCTGATCCACTCGCCGTCCTGCCCTTCTGCGGCAGGCTCGAAATAGTCGAGGAAGAACTGCTCGGCAGCCGACTTCACATTGAACTGACGATTCGACTCCATGATCAGTTGCGTGGCCTCTGGTCCGAAGTAACAAGGCTCGTGCTGACTCAGGGCATGCATGGCCTGCGCATAGAGTTGTTCGTGGTTCGGAGGCGTGCTCACGTCGATGGGGCCCGTCAGTTCCACACCGAGGAATCGGCGGTTGCCAGAGGGGTCTGCCAGCACATCGGCCTGGTTGGTGGTGGCGATGAACGAGGCGCGACGGGGGAAATCCTCCACATGACGGCCATAGGGGCGCTTGATCTTTACTGACGAGAGTGTGATGATGTTCTTCAGAAAACCCTGCTGCGTGTGAGGCGAGATCTGGTTGAACTCGTCGAGGTTGATGAGCAGCATCTGGGCCATCTGCTGCAGCACCTGGCGCTTGTCGTCGAGTTGCAGGTTGCCCGTATAGCCCCAACTCAGTTCTGGCGGCAACAACTGTTCGCAGAAGGTGGTCTTGTTCCAACCCTGCGTCGAGATGAGCAGCGGCACAGCCTGATTGCCGTATTTGGCGATGCTCGACACACGCCACTGGCGCACCATACCCAGGAACCACGTGTAGAACCAGTCCTGCCAGTAGGGATTCTTCGTGGGCACCGTCCTGGCCAGACGACGGATATGATCCTGTCCGTCCCACTTGCCATGCCGGGCCCACAGATAGTCGCCGATGGGGTCGTAGGCACGGATCATGTTCGAGTGCACATAGCGTCGCACATCATTGTCACGCACATCGATACCTCCCAGGCGCACCTCCATCGTCAGCCCCTTCAGCGAACGGTCGTCCACAGGCTGCCAGTCGGCGTAGCGCTTCTCCTTCGAACGATACTCAGTATAGCCCATCATATCATTATAACGGAACTCATAGCGGCTGTTCAGAAAGTCCATCAACTGCTGTGTCTCGCGACTGACATCCGAATCGTCAGCCGTCTCTGTCACCACCTTTGGCGCTCCACCAGCCTGCTGCTGACATATCGGTCTTTCGCTGACGGGCAGGGCAAGGGCCTTCAGATTGACATACGGCGAGGGGTCGAGGGGCATGCGGAAACAACTGCGCAGGGTCACCTCTTCCTGACGGACAGCCTTTGGCAGCACCACCTGATAGAGGGCTGAGGCCAGTTGCCAACCCTCACGGCAGAGGGCATCGGCCTCTTCTTCCGTCATCTTGGTATCATCGGCAGGGGTGCCGGCCGTTGTGTTTCTGGTGATCCTCACGAGGATGATCACCTCGTCGCCCTCTGGTCCCACGAAGGCAGCGAGGGTGTAGTGCAGGATTTTGGCGGCCTGTTTCACGGCCTCCAGGTCTTTCTGGACCGACAGTCCGTCGACGGTCAGGGCAATGATGCCGTTGAAGGCCTGCATCTGCAGGTTGTCGTTGGCATCCCTCCCGAACTCGACGGAGGGGTAGACGAGGTGCGAGGGTATCTGACTGTCGTAACTCTCTGCGTCTCCGCCAGCCTGAATCAGGCGTCGTCTGCGGGCTACGGCCTCGTCCTTCGTGTCAGTCTTGATGCGCTCAACGAAGTTCTCAAGCGTCTTTTTCGAGAGTTTCAGCGCGTTTTTTCGGTCTCTGAGTACAAGTGACAGTTTCATCTTCGGGGTTTTTAATGTTGTTTCTGATAGCGTTTTCCGTTTGTTTCTCTGAGGGAAAACACTGTTTTCTCTGAGGAAAAACGTTGTATTCTCTCGGGGAAACCATCGTTTTCTCTGAGGGGAAAGAGTGAGGACGATGGGGTTATTCTTCGACGACGGGCGGTTTGCCAAAACGATAAGCCTGGATGTAACGCTCGAAGGGCACGTCCCAGTCGTAGCCATAACTGCTCACGATCCGGCGTATGCCCTGCTGCTGGGCAGGAGGCCTGTGAAGCCTTCGGCCATCGTGACGGTCTCGATGGGGTCGAGCCAGCGGCAATGGCCGTCTTTCTCTGCTGTCGGCAGCACACAGCGGCGCACCTCCAGACTCTCTGGGGCGTGGGTTGCAGCGAGGAATCGCATGCAGCGCTCGTGAAGCGGACAGCCCTCGTGATAGCACAGTGTGTAACGCTTGGGCACAGCCGCAAAGTCGAACTCCCCGTTCTGGGGTGTCATGTTGTCGTTTGTTTCCATAATTGATTTGCTTTTGCGTATATTTTTCATCTGTTATTTGCCTGCAAAGGTACTCAAAAATTGCGAGATTTGCAAGTATTTTAGCCAAATATTTAGCAAATATATGTTAATTTTTATGTGTTTTGGTCACTTATCTGCCACCTTCCACCTATCTGCCACCACCTTGAAATGCCTTTGTTTTCAGTAGTTTTTGGTTATTGGTGGCAGGGTGGCAGATAAAATTGTGAAATTCTTCACATGCACATAAACATTATTTATTAAATTTTACTGAGAAAATTCTTCCTTATAATGTTTAGTGGTATTACCCATCTGCCACCACCCTGAAAAGCCTTTAAATAAAGCACTTGTCAGCCGTTGGTGGCAGATGGAAGATACAAACTAGTTTTACTTCATGATAATATTTGCAACGGTCCTTAAGGAGAACGTACCCTCTGCTGAACCTGCACATGGTGGTGGTCAAATTTACCGAAGAGGGACAAACAACACTCCACCCCGCGAATCGCTTTTGGAGCGCTATCGGGTGATGGAGAGTCATTACAGCCGCATCAGCACCTTCTTCATGCACTGCTGGTTTGTCATCCGTGAGTTATTTCACAATAACCTTCACAATCAGCACAACATCAGCAATATTCACCACACCGTCTTCATTCATATCAGCAGCCATTTCATTGAACTTTCCCGTTGAAGTCGGCTTGCCCATCGTATGGTTCACAATATCCACGATATCCTTTTCATCCACCTTTCCATCATCATTGGCATCACCCTTTAAGACTTCTGTCACGGTCAGAATTCCGTTTACCCGACGGCAGACTCCTTGGTGGCAGTCGTGGTGCCAGTGGGCTTCTTGGTAAGTACAGCCTCTGTCTCATTGTTCTTGAAACCCTCGTATGTAAGTGCGAACTCAGGATTCTCCTCGCCCTGCTTGCGGGTATACGTTCCGGCCTTGATTTTCAGCGGAGCCTTTGTAATGGTCAGCGTTCCCTTGATGTATGAATCATTATAGTTTGTCACGCTGCCCTTCTTGATGATGATGTCGTAAGTTCCGACAGATGAAGTTGTAGTTGCCTCACAGGTAATCTCCGGGACACCCACAAGTTCAGCACCTGATGATGTGTATTCGAATGTAGGGTTCTCCTCGCCATAGACACGGGTATAACTCTTTGCCGTCACAACCACAGCATCCGCATCCGTCACTTTCAGTGTTCCGCTCTCGTAGGAGATCTCGTAGTTCGTGGCCTCAGCGCCAGAGACAGTCACGATATAGTCACCGACGGCAGACTCCTTGGTGGCAGTCGTGGTGCCAGTGGGCTTCTTGGTAAGTACAGCCTCTGTCTCATTGTTCTTGAAACCCTCGTATGTAAGTGCG
>ONPM01000175.1 GCA_900319715.1 uncultured Prevotella sp. | reverse complement strand
GTGGCACCGTCGATGTCACCATGTATCACACCCTTGTACGACGGATCATCGTTGAAGGTCAACTTAGTAATCTCGTTCTTGTTGTAGGATACATTGTAGTTGATGGTCCAGTGCCAGTCTTTCGTATCTACTGGATGGGCGGTCAGTGACAGTTCAACACCCTTGTTCTCCAGCGTACCCACATTCGTCAGCAGTTCGTTGCTGAAGTTCGTACCTGCAGGAGCAGTCACAGTATTCAACAGACTGTCAGTCTTGCGGTAGTAATAATCCAATGTTCCTGTAATCTTGTTGTTCAGGAAGCCAAAGTCCAGACCTACATTATAGGTGGTTGTTTCCTCCCATTTCAGATTCTCGTCGTAGGCTTGTGGGGCTATCAGGCGATACTTTGTGTTGCCGAAATAGTAGTTGGCACCAGCCTTGGAATAAGAATAACGGGCCATATAGGGATAGTCGCCATTGTTCAGGTTCTGCTGACCAGTGACACCATAGCCCAAACGGAGTTTCAAGTCAGAGATGGCCTTCACGTTCCTAAGGAACGGCTCATCGTTGATGCGCCATGCCAGAGCGACCGACGGGAAGAGACCCCAACGGTTTTCCTTGCTGAAACGTGAAGAGCCGTCATCACGCAGTGTAAAGGTGAAGAGATAGCGGTCGAGCAGAGTATAGTTCAGACGACCGAAGAAAGAGACGAGGTAGTTCTCTGTCTTGTTCTCCTCCATATCCTTATAGAACTCGGTGCCCTTCTCCTTGGCGAATTTCTCTGAATACGGGAACTTTGTCCAGTCCGACTTGTAGAAGTGCTGCCAGGAGTAACCTCCCATCACGTCGATGCTGTGTGCGCCGAAGGTGTTGGCATAGTCCAGATAGAACTCCAACAGGGTGTTACGCTTCAACTGCCAATACTTACTGTTCTCACCGAATCCGGCCTTGTAGTTGCCAGCGCACCAAGTCATCGGCGAGTTGTCGGTAATAATCACATCGCCCTCGCCCTTCGACACGTCGTAACCCAAATTCAGGTTGGCACGCAGTTCGGGCAGGAAGTGGAACTTGTAGTCGAACTGGGCATTGCCGATGCTACGATAGACCGTTGACTTGTCGCTCTTCGAATCGAGCATCGAAACGGGATTCGTCAGACCGATGTCGATAGGCAGGCCATTGACGGGATTCAGATACATGAAGTAGCCGTTGCCGTACTCCGAGCCGCTCATCATAACGGGCTGTGTCGGGTCAAACTGTGTCGCCAGGTTTACGGCTCCCATGTCGGGGAAACGGTTCGTGGTATAGATGCCCTTCACGTTCAACTGGATATTCAGATGCTTGTCGAAGAGTTGTGGATTGAGGTTGACGGCACCCGTCAGACGATCCATGTTCGAGGTCTTGATGATACCGTTCTCGTTGGTATAGCCTACGGACACGCGGTAAGGCATGTTGGGCAGCGAGCCGGAGAGGCTGACGTTATGGTCGGTGCTTACGGCTGTGCGGTAGATTTCCTTCTGCCAGTCGGTGTCATAACTGCCGATGGCGCCTGCCTGCGGACTGCCGGCACCGAATTTCTTATTGACAAACTGCTTGAAACTCTCTGCCGACATCACATCCACATCCTTGGTGCGGGTGCTGATCTTCACGTTTCCGGCGTATGACACCTTCACGCGTCCTGCCTGTCCCTTCTTGGTGGTGATGATGATCACACCGTTCGAGGCACGGCTGCCATAGATGGCCGTGGCCGAGGCATCCTTCAGAATGGTAAACGTCTCGATGTCGTTCGGATGGACGGTAGCCAGCGGGTTACGCATACCGCTGATGTCGCCATCGTCAACGGGAACACCGTCAATCACGACCAGCGGATTGTTAGAGGCCGACATCGACGAGCCGCCACGGATACGGATGGTCGCGCCACCGCCAGGCGCACCGCCGTCGGTAATCACACTGACACCAGCCGCCTGACCTACGAGCATATCCGTTGCCGAGGTGACGGCACCCTTCACCAGTTTGTCGGCACCGAGGGCAGTCACGCTACCCGTCAGGTCGTTCTTCTTCACACGGCCATAGCCGATAACCACCACTTCCTCCAGTGCTTCCGTGTCATCCTCCATGCGGATGGTGACCGTGGGAGCAGCCAGAGCCGTAGCATCCTTATAGCCCACATACGAGACGGTCAGTTTGTCGCCCTGATTCGCCTGTAACGTAAAGTTTCCGTCGAAGTCAGTCACAGTCCCACCCGTTCCGTTGACGCGGACGGTAGCACCGATGACGCCTTCTCCGGTAGCATCCACAACATGCCCCTTGACCGTAATCTGCTGGCCCAGGGCACTCGCTGAAAGGATCAAACCGAACAGTGCGGCCAACATCCTCAGAGGCATTTTCAAATGTACCTGTTTCATCATACTTCGTTTTAAATTGTTAATTATATAATAAATAAAAAAGGTGTCACTCGAAAATGGCGTTTCCGCAGGTCAATGTCTATCTTTGTTTTGATGAAGCAGGTAAACATTTCTATTCCTTTGGCCAACGCCATGTGTAGGCTTGCTG
>ONPM01000046.1 GCA_900319715.1 uncultured Prevotella sp. | reverse complement strand
TAAGCAGATGGAGCACGACGGATACTATATCCCGGGAACGGACTGGATAGACTTCTTCAACCCCGACGCTGCTGCCGCCTACTGGAAGAACTTCAACGAGCGGCTGGTGCCTACGGGCATCGACGCCTGGTGGCAGGACGCCACTGAGCCAGAGAACGACGACCTCGCAGGCCGCACGGTGAACAATGGACGCTGGACAGGTGAGCAGGTACGGAACGTGTATCCACTATTGGTGAACAAGACCGTATACGAAGGACTGGTGAAGGCTGGCAAGGAACCGATGATCCTCACACGCTGCGGATTCCCAGGCATCCAGCGCTACGGTTCAGCCATGTGGAGCGGTGACGTGGGCAACGACTGGGACGCCTTCGGCCGCCAGATCGTGGCAGGCCTGGGCATGCAGGCAGCAGGCATCCCCTGGTGGACGTACGATGCAGGCGGATTCTTCCGTCCCCGTGACCAGTACACCAATCAGGACTATATCGAAAGGATGCTGCGTTGGATTGAGACGAGCGTCTATCTGCCGCTGATGCGAGTACACGGCTATATGAGCAATACGGAGCCCTGGAACTACGGCGACGAGGCGAAGCAGATCATTGCCAACTGTCTGAAAGAGCGCGAACAACTCAGGCCGTATATCGAGGCATGTGCAGAGCGTGTGGTGAAAGAGGGATATACGCTGATGCGGCCTCTCATCTTTGACTTTGCTGACGAAGAGACGGCACTCAGACAATCGTGCGAATATATGTTCGGCCCGGAGTTGCTCGTCAGTCCTGTGACGGAGCCGGGGGTAAAGGAGTGGAAGACGTATCTGCCCAAGCAAAAGGGTGGCTGGACGGAGATCCACACGGGGAAGCACTACGACGGCGGACAGTATGTCACGACGGAGGTCAGCAAGGCATACATCCCGGTGTTTAAAAGAACCACGAATTAAACGAATTAAACGAATTAAAAATAGAGAATTATTCCAAGGAACAAATTTATTACAAGTCCCGCAGAAATAAAAGAAATCTAAGAAATAATCGCTTCGTTTCTGTGCGCAGCCCGTGCCAAAGGCACTTTCCTCTATTTCTTTTATTTCTGCGGGACAAAAAGAAAAAAAGATGAAAAGGACAATTAAAGGAAGCCTATTGGCAGCAGGGATCGTGATGATCTCCATGACTGCCAAGGCACAGTTATCGACAAACCCTGACAAATTTTTAGGAAACATCACTACTGGTTGGAACAGCGATATGGACACCGACGGTTACGTCTTCTCCGACTACTGGAATCAGGTGACACCCGAGAATGCCACGAAATGGGGCAGTGTCGAGGGTGACAGACAGGGCAAGTACAACTGGGGAGGTGCCGACAAAGCCGCCAAGTATGCCAAGGAGCACGGCTTCCCCTTCAAGTTCCACACCCTGGTGTGGGGCTCGCAGTACCCGAAATGGATGGACAACCTATCGACTGAGAAGCAATATGAGGCCATCGTGGAGTGGATGGACGAAGCGAAGAAGCACTATCCTGACCTGCCCGTGATCGATGTGGTGAACGAGGCTGTCAGCGGTCATGCCCCTGCCCCCTATAAGGCTGCCCTCGGCGGCGACGGCAAGACGGGCTACGACTGGATCATCAAGGCCTTCGAGATGGCCCATGAGCGCTGGCCGGATGCCATTCTGGTCTATAACGACTACAACACGTTCCAGTGGGACACCGATCTGTTCATCGACCTCGTCAAGACAATTCGTGATGCGGGTGCCCCTGTCGATGCCTACGGGTGTCAGAGCCACGACCTGACAGGATGTAGTGCCAGCACGCTGAAAGCCTCGATGAAAAAGATCCAGGACGCCCTGAAGATGCCGATGTACGTCACAGAATACGATATAGGCACCGCCAACGACAACGACCAGTTACGTGACTACAAGGCACAGATCCCCCTTCTCTGGGAAGCCGACTACTGCGCAGGTGTCACCCTCTGGGGATGGATCTACGGCAAGACCTGGACTACAGACGGCAACTCGGGCCTTATCAAGAACAAAAAGGAGCGCCCTGCCATGGAGTGGCTGCGTGAATATATGCAGACGGATGCCGCCAAGACGGCGAAGAGTCCCTACCCTGGCGGCGTGAAGGAGGCATCTGTCTATGTAGGTGCTTCGGCCTTGAATGTGGAGAAAGGTGAAAAGGTGGGCATCACCATCGATATCCGTCTGAAGACGAAGGGACTCGAAAACATAGAACTCTTTGTAAATGGAGAAAAGAACACAACCCTTTTCGCTGATTGTATCCTTGTCGGGCCAGGGGAGAGGAACTTCTTTGAGGCAGAATATACACCCACGGAAGAAGGAAAATACGAGATCAAGGCCATGGTCACTGCCGACGACGGCACGCAGTATGAGCGTTATGCTGCCTTCACAGCCTATGGTCCACGTACCCCCTATAACGGTGTAAAACAGATTCCAGGCATCATCGAGGCCGAGGACTTTGACTCAGGGGCTGAGGGATACACCTTCCACGACTCAGACAACGTGAACGAGGGCGACGTGAAGAACTACCGGACAGACAGCGGTGGTGTGGATCTCGTGAAGGGTAACGGTGGTACGGTCATCGGCTATACGGCTCAGGGCGAGTGGCTTGAATACGCCGTCAATGTCAGCCAGACCGGTGAGTACGAATACGAGGCTACGGTATCCTCAGGCAACGATAACTCTGCCTTCAGTATCTCTGTGATCAAGGACGGCCAAATGACTCATCTCGCCAAGGTCAAAGTGCCCAAGACGGGTGACAACGACTGGAGCAAGTACAAGACGGTGAAGGGCAAACTGAGCAAGCCCCTTGAGGCCGGAGAACAGATCCTGCGCCTCACCATCGACAGTCCTTATGCCAATATCGACAAGATTGAGATCAAGAGCACCGAAACGGGAATCGTCTCACCTCTTGCCTCTCAACCCTCACCACAAAACACCTACAACCTCGCAGGTCAAAGGGTGAACAGCCGTTATAAGGGTATCGTAATTCAGGACGGAAAGAAAGTCGTGAAATAATTTACAGTTTAGAGTTTATTGTTTATAGTTTAGAGTTTAAAGTTTATAGTTTATAGTTTATAGATCTATGAAGAAAACATTATTATCATCTATCATGCTGTGCATGGCCATGGTGGGTATGGCACAGCCTGCTGGCGGCTTCGGAGGTTTCCAGGCGCCGCAAGTGAAACTTGAAACCTCGCAGGAATGGAAAGACGTGAACTATGCCGGCGACGACCAGGCCTTCCACACCTGCGACATCTACCTGCCCAAGCAGGAGAAAGACAAGTATCCCGTAGTGATCCACATCTACGGCAGTGCATGGTTCAGCAACAGCAGCAAGGGCGCTGCTGACCTCGGCACCATCGTAAAGTCGCTGCTGGGGGCTGGCTATGCCGTGGTATGTCCGAACCACCGTTCGAGCATGGATGCCAAGTGGCCCGCACAGATCCACGACATCCGTGCCGTCATCCGTTTCGTACGTGGCGAGGCGGAAAAGTATAAGTTCGACACCCAGTTCATCGCCACCAGCGGCTTCTCTTCCGGAGGCCATCTCGCCTCTACCGCTGCCACCACCAGCGGCCTGAAGCAGACGAAGGTCGGCACCGTCGACATCGACCTCGAAGGTGAGGTGGGCAACTACCTCAAGGAGAGTAGCGCGGTAAATGCAGCCTGCGACTGGAGCGGTCCTGTAGACCTTACCGCCATGGACTGCGGCGAGGGTATGAAGATGGGTGAGAACTCGCCCGAGGACGTCATCCTGAACTCGAAACTCGCCAAAGAGCCAGATAAATACCTCAGCCTGAGCGCCACTTATTATGTCGATCCCAACGACCCGCCCGTCATCATCTTCCACGGTGACAAGGACAACGTCGTACCTAATTGTCAGGGCAAGAAGTTCTTTGAATTGCTGAAGGCTGCTGGTGTGAAGACAGAGGCCACATTCCCTGCCGAGGGTAGTCACGGAGGTCCGGCCATGTACACAGAGGAGAACCTGCAGAAAATGGTGAACTTCCTCAATGAAGTCCGTACCAACCGTTCACGTATCATCGAACAGGGTGGTACAGGTCAGTACAAGGCCGTCATGAAGGAGGAGAAGAGCCTTCCTGAGCATACCATCTTCGTGCCGCAGGACCTCACCCCGTTCAGTGCTCAGAAGCCCCTGCCCGTACTCGTATGGGGCAATGGTGCCTGTTCCAACTCCCCCTGGGAACACATGAACTTCCTCAACGAGATTGCCTCGCAGGGCTATATCGTCCTTGCCACGGGCATCATCCCCATGATCGACGAGTGGTATCGTGGCCCGATGTCACGCACAGAACAGCAGATTGAGAGCATGGACTGGATCATCGCCCAGAATGCCGATCCCGCTTCACCTTATTATAATAAGATAGACGTGAAGAACATCTGCGTGGCTGGTATGTCGTGTGGTGGTCTGCAGACCCTCTTCAACTGCGCCGATCCCCGTATCAAGGCCCTGATGATCTGCAACAGCGGACTCTTCAACCAACAGAATGCCTCGCAGGCCGTGGGTGGCATGCCCATGCCGCCGAAGGAGAAACTGAAGGAGATCCATACACCTATTATATATATATTAGGCGGCGAGACCGATATCGCCTACGAAAACGGTATGGACGACTTCCACCGCATCGACCACGTGCCTGCCGTCGCCACCAATTTCCCTGTCGGACATGGCGGCACCTATCGCGAGCCTCATGGCGGTGAGTTCACGGTAGTGGCGCTGGCTTGGCTCGACTGGCAACTGAAGGGTTCCCAAGAGGCCAAGAAGATGTTCGTGGGCAAGGACTGCGGCATCTCGAAGCGCGACAAGTGGACCATCGAGAAGAATAAGATATTCTCCAGCCTGAAGTAAGATGAAGCATTTAACTACCACCCTCATTTGTCTGCTGAGTTCGCTGTTCGCAACGGCTCAGCAGATTTCCTCTCCTAATGGCCGATTGACGGTGACCACCTCCAATGGGCAGATGATTGTCTGCCACAGTGGTACACCCGTACTCACCATCGAGGAACCCAACATCATATCTCTCACCTCTCACCCCCTACCTCTTACCTCTAATTATCAGATGCTGACAGGCAAGCGGCTCGTTTGCAACAACGAGGGCAACGAATATGCGGCTACACTGGGAGAGGGTGTCAAGATGGTGTTGCGACTCTATAACGACGGTATCGCCTTCCGCTATGACTACCCCGGGGCATGGACAGGCAACGACCCCACCGTCTTCCGCATCCCAGAGGGCTCTCGACGCTGGATGCAGCAGTGGACAGACTCTTACGAAGGATTCTTCCCGCTGTCGACGACCTACAAGGTGAAGCCTGTGCCGTCGTTCAGCGGCATCTCGAAGAGTGAAGAGGGCTATAACAACCGTTGGGGCTACCCTGCCCTGCTGGAACCTCATGACGGTGTGTTCGTACTCCTCTCCGAGGCCAATATCGAGCGCGGACAGAGTGCGTCCTGCCTCTATAATGACAAAGAACTCTACAAGGTCGTGCCTGCGGAACGTTTGGAAAACAACGCTTCACCTTCACACCTTTCCTCCTACTCACCTTTCCACAGCCCCTGGCGCGTGGCTATTATCGGAAGTCTCGCTGATATCGTGGAGTCGACGCTCATTACAGACGTCAGCAACCCCAGCCAGATCGAGGACACGAGTTGGATACAGCCAGGCGTGGTATCGTGGATCTACTGGGCCTACAACCACGGCTCCAACGACTACAATATCATTAAGAAATATGTGGATATGGCCGCCACGCTCCATCTGCCCTACGTGCTGATTGATGCCGAATGGGATCAGATGAGCGAACTGCAGAATAATGAGGGTAAGACCATCGAGGATGCCATCGCCTACGCCAAGTCGAAGGGTGTCAGGCCCATGATCTGGTATAACTCCAGCGTAGGCTGGGTAGACGGTGCCCCAACACCCAAGTACCGTCTGAACAAGCCTGAGGATCGGGAGAAGGAGTTCGCCTGGTGTGAGAAACTTGGTGTCGCAGGCGTGAAGATTGATTTCTTCTCTGGCGACAATCAGATGAACATGGACTATTGTCTGGACTTGTTGGAGAGTGCATCCCGCCATCATCTGCTGGTGAACTTCCACGGAGCCACCATCCCTCGTGGCTGGCAGCGCACATGGCCGAACCTGATGAGTACGGAGGGGGTCTATGGAGCAGAGTGGTATAACAACGTGCCCACCTTCACGGCAAAGGCCGCTTCGCACAATGCTACCCTACCCTTCACGCGAAACGTCATCGGCCCCATGGACTATACCCCCTGTGCCTTCAGCGACTCGCAGCATCCGCATATCACCACCCATGCCCACGAACTCGCCCTCACCGTGCTCTTTGAGAGCGGTCTGCAACACCTTGCAGACAAACCCGAAAGTTACTTGGCGCAGCCTCAGGAGGTGCAGGACTTCCTGAGTCATCTGCCATCTGTGTGGGATGAGACCCGCTTCGTGAGCGGATATCCTGGAGAGAGTGCCGTTCTGGCTCGCCGCAGTGGCAGCACTTGGTATATCGCAGGTATCAACGGCACGGATGAAGAGAAGGAACTCGCCCTGACTACAGAAGGTATTCTCTCACCTCTTACCGCTCACCACTCACCTCTAAAGATATCCGCCTTCCTCGATGCCGGAGAGCGTCAGTGGCAGATTGTCCCATCTGTCTCACAGTTGCCGCCGACAGTCACCTGCCGCCCACGGGGAGGTTTCGTCTATGTCATCAAATAAAGAGGTGCCGCAGATTCTGTGGCACCTCTTTATTATCGGCTGAGTTTCTGAACGTACTTCACAGGTTCACCGTCGCCCTTGAGCACATCGGCAAAGTCCTGAGGCTTGATGGTGACAGGCCCACACATGAACTCAGGGACATTATAACTCTTCATGAACTGACGATGATAGTCGGGATCGGCACAAGGCAACTCAAAAGGCTTTGTGCCTTTTCCGTTCTCATCGATATGAGCGATAAAGGGACGCGTGAAGTTGCCATCGTCCCTGCGGCTGCTGAACACGACCCAACGGCCATTGCTGGACCACGAGTGATAACTCTCCGTATCCGGTGAGTTCAGTTCTTCAGCAGGACGAGCCTCACCCGTCTTAAGATCTATCATCCACAAGTCGGCATCGCGGTGCCAGATGTGGAACACCCCGTACTTCGCCAAGGCAAACATGAGGTAGCGGCCATCTGGCGAGATACGCGGCAGGGTGGCACTCTTGCCTAACGTGTCGGCAGCAAAGACAAGTTCACGGGGACCAAACTGCATCGTGGCTGCATCGAACGACTTGCGATAGATGTTGTAGAACACCTTATTGGAATACCTGAGCAAATATATGTCTTTATTGGTGACAGTGTCAGGGTATTCAAAACGCGCACTGCAGTAGTATACAGACCTGCCGTCTGGAGCCCAGAAGGGGAACACTTCGAGTTCGCTGGGGTCTTTCTCAATGTTTGTCGCCTCGTTCTTCATCACATCGTAGGCTATCAAGTCGCTGGCGGTGTCATAGACTTCCACCTTGTTAGGGTCTGTGACATGAAAGTTCTGGCGCGTCGTGTTTGTAGAATAGACTATCAGCGGCAACTCTGGATGCCAGGCAGGATAGACACCAGCAGAGAGGATAGAGTCGTTGCTCATATTGATTTTGCGAACCTTTCCGTCATAGGCAATGACGGTACCGCCATGATTCTGACGGGCATGGAACTGCATACGTTCAGGGTTATACTGCTGATAGTTGTGGCAGTTGATACATTGTCCCTTAGTACCCTCCGTGCAAAGGATGTTGTCGTAGATGACGCTCTCGTCGTAGTTCTCCAGACTGCGCTGGCTGATAGTCAGTTCTTCATAAGAGACATATGAAGGGTGAATCAGTCGATAACTGATGTAGGCATCGATGGAATCGGGCGACACATAGATATTAAATGGCTTGAAACGAGTCCACTGACCTGCCTGAAGGGCATAAGTTTCTACTTGTACAGCCTTGCCCTTGGCGGCTGCAGTGAGTCGCTTCCAGTCATCGATATCGGGCTGTGCCTTGTCACCTCTGCAGACGATCTCCTCATCGCCGAAGGCATAGCGCACGGCCATCTCCTCACACTGACCATCCATCTCGAAACTCAGCGGTGCGATATTGACGGGAACAGTGACATCCACGTAGTCAGGGTATATCTTCGGCAACGCGTCTGACTGGGTGAAGTCTGACGGCAACTGCTGCGAGCATGCACTGAACAATAAACTAAAACTCATCAATAATAACCCTGACAGAGGGTGTATGAATATCTTGCTCATCATCTCCTGATTCTTAACTATGAACTATTTAGAGTATTTCATAAAGAAGTATTCGTAGAAGTAGGTATGACCAAAGAACGGCCAGAGAGCCGTACGTCCATTCTCCGCACTCTGGTTATCGTACTTCGCAGCCTCCTTCAAAAAGGCAGCATAGGTCTGCTTGACACTCTTGTCAAATGGATACTTGTCGATATCGGGTATGTTCTCCATCTTCCCAAAGAGATAAAATCCCTCCTGGAAGATACGCGGCATGGGATCATGAGGATGCAGACGCACATAATGGCTAAAACGCGACATGAACTGTTTAGAGTCTTTCATCCAGAGTGCTCCAAGTACGGCCTGCTCCTGGAAATAGGGGTCGTCGGAGTTCTGACGCGCAAGTTCCGACATCAGATATTTCTCCACACTCCCACCGTCGGAGCCAAGCGCGTTATTGTAATGCAGCATGTGAGTGACGGGACCCGTCTCACGTGCCTCGGCGATCTGCTTGGGGTGGTCGATCAGTTGCTGCATGGCGTCTGCCCATTTCCCGTGATACATCGTATGACGAAGCAGATTCAGACATTTCTTTGCCGCCTGCGTCTCACCATTCAGCAGAGAACAGCGGGCCATGTACTCCAGCAGTTCCACGCGCCAGCCGTATTCCACGCCGTCCTCAAGACAGATACGGTGGCAGTCGTTGAGCAGACCGTACTGATAGTATATCATACGGCTGAAGATATGATAGAGCATACTGACCCTCAGAGGTGTATTGGCCCTGACGGTTCCACGAGGGTAATTGTACATCTCATCAAGTTGCCGGCCTAGTCTCGAGAGAGCAATGTTACGCATCAGCACGATAGGGCGGGTAGGCTCTTCTTCCACCTGCTGGCTCTCGAGAATCACGCCTTCCCAGTCCGTATTTTCAATACCGTGCTGCATGGCCAACTCATGATGGAAGTTGGCGTCCTTATACCAAAAGTGCCACACACCACCTATCAGGGCCACTATCAGTATACCCTGCAGACTCCATCTGTAAAGAGACTTCAAGGGCTTGGAGGTCAGCGTCTTCTGATAGAAGACAACCATCAGCAGGAAGAAAGCCCCTAATATATAATAAGGTATATAATATACGGGATAAGACTCTAAGACCACGAAAGCAGGTAGTGCCGTTGTCCAAAGGTCACAGAAGTTTGTCTGATAATAAATAAAACGATAACAGAACAAAGGTACAGCAAGGATGCACAGCAGGGTGGCAAAAAACACGATAGCATTGTGAGTTCGGTTATCGGAAAGACGCCACATCCATAGCCCCATCAGCAATACGGCTACCAAGCCATAGGCACCCATGAGCGGATAGCCCACTACCGTAGCCACAACGATGGCAACAATACGAATCCACATTTTCTGGGACACGATTCGGAAGAGCCAAAGCATCGCAACGGCAATGGTAGTGCCAATGGTGGGTACGAAGAAATAACCCCGAAGTTTCATGAAATAGTGCCAATAGCCAAGGCTCATATCTGCCACCAACAGGATAACTACAGGAACCAACGCCAAGACAGCCCAGTTGTCAGGAATGCGAAAAGTCCGTTTGGTAAGCCACATCAGCAGAAACCACCATCCACACAGAATCATCACACCCAGCCAAGGATGGAAGAAAAACTGAGTGAAATAGCAACTAACATAGGACAGCAACCCTCCAGGCACCAGCATCTGCTCACGAAAGAACAGCGAGGTGTCAAGAAACAAGTTGTACTGCTGGACTTTCCAGAGCAAGTCAGACTCGTATGCGATCAGCGCAAAGGCGACAAGCAACAAGGCTCCGATCCATGGTAGAAATGGTATAACTCTTTTCATTGAATGATTTATAATTTGCTGCAAAGTTATATATTTTCCCCGTAAATACTGCACGAAAGGATAAAAACTTGATATTGGAGCACCATTTGGGCTCGTCGCAGTGGCAGCATCTGGTATATCGCTACCTTCAACGATCGCCCCTGACCACGGGGTGGTTTCGTCTATGTCATCAAATAAAGAGGTGCCGCAGATCTGCGGCACCTCTTTATTATCGGCTGAGTTTTTGCACGTATTTCACGGTCTCGCCATCGCCTTTCAGCACATCAGCAAACCTCTGAGCACTGATGGTGACAGGGCCGCGCATAAACTCTGGAATATTATAGCATTTCATCATCTGACGATGATAGTCCGCATCGGCACAAGGCAGTTCAAACGGCTTTGTGCCTTTTCCTTGCTCGTCCACGTGAGCGATGAACGGACGGGTGTAGTTGCCGTCATTCCTACGGCTGCTGAACACCACCCAACGGCCATTCGAAGACCAAGAGTGATAACTCTCCGTATCAGGTGAGTTAAGTTCGAAAGCCGGATGAGCCCTCTTGGCCATCAAATCGATCAGCCAGAGGTCTGCGTCATGGTGCCAGATATGGAACACACCGTGTTTTGCCAATGTAAACATCAGGAAGCGGCCGTCAGGTGAGATGCGGGGCAGGGTGGCACTCATGCCCAAAGAGTCGGCATCAAACACCAGTTCTCGCGGACCGAACTGCATCGTGCCTGGATCGAAACTCTTGCGGTAGAGATTGTATTTGATACTATAAGTATTTTTAACAACCTCAAATCTCTGGCTTTGCACAGAGTCAGGATACTCGAAATGAGCACTACAGAAGTAGAGCATCTTACCGTCGGGTGCCCAGAAAGGATAACACTCAAATTCGTTGGGGTCGTTTTCGATGTTCGTCACCTCGTTCTTTACCGCGTCGTAGGCAATGAGGTCGCTCTCTGTATCATAGACCTCGATCTTGGTGGGACTGGTAAGGTGGAATATCTGTTCCGTCTTATTTGTGGAATAGACAATCAACGGCAGTGTAGGATGCCATGCAGGATAGACACCGGCAGAGAGGATTGAATCGTTGCGCATGTTGATCTTCCGGATCATCCCGTCATAGGCGATGACAGTACCACCCATATTATGACGGGCGTGGAACTGCATACGGTCAGGATTATACTGTTGGTAGTTGTGGCAGTTAATACACTGCCCTTTGCCACCTTCAGTACAAAGCATATTGTCATAGATCACGCTCTCGTCGTAGTTCTCCAGACTGCGCTGGTTGATCGTCAGTTCTTCATATAAGGTGTACGACGGATGAATCAGTCGGTAGCTGATATAGGGATCAATGGAGTCGGGTGAAACAAAGATGTTGAAGGGTTTGAAACGCGTCCACTGACCGTCGTTGCACGCGTAGGTCTCCACCTGTATGGCCTTCCCCTTGGCTGCGGCAGTGAGCTGCTTCCAGTCATCGATGTCGGGTTGTGCCTTGTCACCCCGGCAGATGATCTCCTCGTCACCGAAGGAATAACGGACTGCCATTTCCTCCGACGGATCATACATCTCGAAGGTCAGCGGTGCAATATTCACAGGAACTGTCACCTCCACATAGTCGGGATAGACATGTGGCATCTTGTCAGACTTTGTGAAGTCTGACGGGAGCTGCTGGTTACATGCGCATATCAGCAGCAAGAGGGCTATCATGGAAAGAATCTTTTTCATAATTCAAACTAAATCATATCCTGCAAAAAATAATAGTAGAAATAATAAGTGTTCCCAAAGAACGGATAGAGGGCCGTACGTCCTACGATGGCTTGTTGCTTGTCGTATTTCTTACCCTCTCTGGCAAAGGCATTATAGTTATCCTTCACACCCTTGTCGATGGGCAACAGATCTGGATTGGGGCCATGACCGGTCTTTCCGAAGAGATAAGCCGCCTCCTGAAAGATGCGGGGAATCGGGCCATGAGGGAACAATTTTGTATAACCATTGAAACGGGCCCAGAACAATTGGGGATTTCTCTTCAAGAGTGCGGCAAGCACGGCCTGCTCTTGAATAGAGGGTTCTTTGGAGTCCTGATAGGCAAAGACGTTCAAAATATATTTCTCTACATTGCCTTCGTCAAGTCCTAAAGCATCTTTCATATGTGACATGTGGGAGACTGGTCCCATCTCTGGGTCTTGAGCTATCTGTCTCATATCGATGAGCAGTTTTTCAATGTGGTCACCCCAATCTTTGTAATACATCGTATGTCGAAGTAAGTTGATGGCCTTTTGAGCAGCCGAGAATTCGCGACTGAGGAAGGCACAACGAGCCAGATACTGAAGTTTTTCTACGCTCCAGCCAAACTCCACACCGTCCTCCATACACCGACGGTGACAGTCGTTCAACATACCGAGTTGATAGAAAATCGGCCTGCTGAAGACCAGGTTCAGCATATCGTAAGGGACTTTGGGGTCACCCTTCTTCCTACCAAAGGGGAAATCGAAGATTTCATCAATACGGCCTAACCGGGAAAGAGCCAGATTGTGCATGATGATGATGGAACGGGTGGGCTCTTCCTCCCCCTGTTTCAACCCTTCCTCAAGCACTCCTTCCCAATCTGTCTGCTCAATACAGTGCTGCATGACGAGCTCATGGTGGAAGTTCTCGTCTTTATACCACAAATGCCGAACACCTACAATGAGGACTATCGCCAACACGCCCTGAAGACTCCAAATGTATAAAGGCTTTTTTAATTTGCCGAGGGGAGATGTCTGGTAGAAGAGGGCCAGCAGCAGGAAAAATACTCCTAAAATATAATAAGGTATATAGAAGGCCGGATAATTCTTCAGAACGTTTGTAATCGGCAGCCCCGTTGTCCAAAGATCATTAAAATATGTCTGATAATAGATATAACGGTAACAGATCATCGGCACGGCGACGATGCAAAGGATGGCAACACCTGTCTGGATGGCACTCTGAGTGCGGTTGTTAGTGAGGCGCCAAGCCCAGATACCCATCAGCAGGACAGCTGCCAGCGCATAGATGCCAAAGAGCGGGTAGCCAATAGCAGCAGCCACAACGATGCCGACAATGCGGGCCCATAACTTCTGAGGCAGCGCACGGAATGCCCACAACATAGCCACGGCAACAGTTATGCCGATCGTAGGCACCATGAAATAGCCACGCAGTCTCATCAAGTAATGCCAATAGCCCAAACTCATATCAGCCACCAACAAGGCTGCCACTGGTGTCAGAGCCATGACCGTCCATTGGTCAGCAATGTGGAACGTGCGCTTGGTGAGCCACATCAACAACAGCCACCAGCCACAGAGCATCAGCACGCCTAACCAAGGGTGGTAGAAGAACTGGACGAAATAACAACTGACATAAGACAGGAAACCTCCTGGCACCAACATCTGCTCATGGAAATAGAGTGAGGTGTCGAGAAACAAGTTGTACTGCTGAACCTTCCAAAGAAGCTCAGACTCGTAACAGAGCAGTGCTACAGCGATGAGCAGCAAGGCTCCAATCCACGGTAAGAATGGTATAACTCTTTTCATTGGATGTATTTAAATTTTGTGCAAAGTTATATATTTTCCCCGAAAATACGCCACGAAAGGATAAAAACTTGATATTGGGGAGTCATTTTAATTTGCTTACTTTATCATTTGTTTCATTTATACTCATCAAATGTAACCAAAAGGAAGAAATTAACAAGCCGAAACGTTTTTTAACTAAAAAAGAAATCCTAATTCAGATTATTACCTTATCTTTGCATCGTATTTCGACAAGAAAGAGATTTTTATCTTTATAATTAACATTATTCATTAACTAACAAATTAAAATTTGCTTATGAAAAAGTTATTTACTTTAGTTGCAATGGCATTCATGGCCATTGGTGCAAATGCTCAGGGAGTCATCGCAGAGATTGACTGGACACAGGAGGCTGCATACTATGAGGGTGTGTGGTATTCTGATTTGGCAGAGGTTTCTGTTGACGGTGGTTTGGTTATCAATTGCACTCAGCCCAGCCCTGAGACAGCTAACTATTGGGAGCCTCAGGTTCCTATGATTGCCCACATTCCCGAGCTTGCTGAAGGTGGTCAGTATCAGGTAAAGTTTACCGTTAACGCTCCTGCAGCTGGCGAGATTCGTCTGGACTTCTGCAGCTGGACAGAGGGTGCAAAGACAACTCAAGATTGGGTTGGCACCGTTGAAGCAGGTGACAACGAACTTACAGTTGACTTCCTCGATTATCCTGGCGCAACTACTGACGCTATGATTTTCTACCAGTGCGGTAAGATTCCTGGAAAGCATGTCATCAAGAATGTACAGGTGATTGACCTTGAAGAAGGTGGCGAGCCAGGTCCCGCTCTCCTTTCTGAGATCGACTGGACAAAGGAGGCTGCATACTATGAGGGTGTATGGTATTCTGACCTGGCTGAGGTATCTGTTACCGAAGGTGAGGGTCTGATCATCAACTGTACTCAGCCCAATCCTGACACAGCTAACTACTGGGAGCCCCAGGTTCCTATGATTGCCCACATTCCTGAGCTTGCTGAAGGTGGTCAGTATCAGGTTCAGTTCGCCGTTAACGCTCCTGCTGCTGGTGAGATTCGTCTGGACTTCTGCAGCTGGACAGAGGGTGCAAAGACAACTCAAGATTGGGTTGGCACTGTTGAAGCAGGTGACAATGAGTTTACAGTTGACTTCCTCGATTATCCTGGCGCAACTACTGACGCTATGATTTTCTACCAGTGCGGTAAGATACCCGGAAAGCACGTCATTAAGTATGTGAAGGTTATCGACCTCGAGGGTCCTGACGCCATCCAGACTGTGAAGGCTGCTAAGAAGGCTGACGATGCCATCTACAACCTCGCTGGCCAGAGGGTAAACGCTTCATATAAGGGTGTTGTTATCCAGAACGGTAAGAAGTACATCCAGAAGTAATTGTAGTAGTTCTACATATCAAAATCAAGTAGGAGGATTTGTCCTCCTACTTTTTTCATACCATCCAAGTCATCCAAATACACCTATTTTATTATGACTATCACAAAGAAGCACTTCACTATCATAGTATTATTAGCATGCGTCATCGTCCTTTCAACATGGGCAATTATAGAGTATAAGACAAAGCGTGAAATCAATGACCTGACAAACAAGAATCTGGCACTGCGATTTGACGAAACAATTGGTGATGCATTTCCCTTGCTTGAAAACTATGCGCTTGCCATGAAAGACAGGTCCGATTCAATAGAAATACTAGCAAGAAAAGCCAAGAAAGACACCTGCCACGAATATCGGTATGCCTTTACTTTATTATGGGAGGTATATGCTCATTCTGAAAAGGGGAAAAGATGTTATGAGCTGATAGAAGAATATGAATACTTTAAGATTTCACCAGTCATAGAGATGCTTATTAATTCAGGTGACAATAAGAAAAAAGAGTCAGACGCCATCAAAAAACTGACTTGGGCCGGGATGTTATTGAAAAAGCCTCTCATTGAAGAATTTGACACCCTTATGAATGCCTCAAAAGAGGCTCGCCAGTATATCTCCGACTATATGGAGGTCATGGAGCCGTATCGTAGTGAGGAAACGAATATCCGGGCATGGAGAGAGTTGATGCTGGGAAAGCGCCGCACATCAAGAAGTAATTAGACACTTCTGGTAGCATCAGCTATACAAATTATGCAATTATGCATCATGCATTTTTGCATAATCGCAGTAATAAGAATAAAATCTTGCCGGTATCGGCAAGATTTTGTATCTTTGCAGCCAGAATCGGACAAAAAGCTTGCCGATAGTTGCAATTTATGGAGTACATATCAGTCATAGAGTTTGCCAAGAAGAATGGCATTTCAGAGCGTACGGCATGTGCGCTTTGAAGCCATAAATCCCTTTCAAGATGGCAACGGCCGAGGGGGCGGCTCGTCATGTTCAAGAAGTGCCTGGCCAACCATATAGTCCCCTTCATCATCACAGACGGGTTGAAGTATTTCTATTATCGTGGCATCCGCGAATGGAACGTAAGCGCATCCGCTCTGACGTCTTGCGGGCTATAAGGCCTTCCATTGGTCGGGCAGCAGATTCCTGTATTCCTTGATTGGTGTGTTTGGCTGTATCAACGCCGTCTTGTTGATGACATCTGAGACATACTCGAAGAAATTGACGTTGTTGAGTCTGCATGAGCAGGCCAGCGAGTAAAACATGGCGGCACGCTGTGCTCCCTTGTGCGATCCGAAGAAGAGCGAGTTTCTTCTGGAGAGCGATATGTATCGGTTGAGTCTCTCGACAAGGTTGTTGTCCAGATGGTAGTCTCCTCTGGTGAAGATGTTCTCAATGGCATCCCATTCGTTGAGCATGTAGTGCACGGCATTATACCTGTCGGACTTTGGCAGCATCTCAGGATCCGCCGCCATCCGGTCAAGCCTCTCGCGCATCTCCTTCAGTTTCTTTGGCGCATACTTCCTCCGCCAGAGCAGGTTCTTCTGTGCTGTCCATCCGTCCTTGCCTATAGTATGCTTATGATCGTTTTGGTAAAGCCCATTGATGAGTCCGACTATGCCTTGGGCCTCCTCGTCATCCTCGCAGTCGAGGAATTTCCTCTTCACATGCTGCAGGCAGGCCAGCCTCGTGAGCATCCTGGCCATCTTCCTATAAGGTGAAAAGCCATCAGACTGGAAGGTTCCTCCATAGTCGCCTATATAATTAAGGATGACATCCTGAGCCCTTGATCCGTCATGATAAAAGTAATAGACCAGTCCCGTATACACGGCTGTCACCACCCAGATGTAGCCTTTCTTCGAGTTCTTGCCGCCAGGCACCTTGACCAGTACGCGGTGGTAGGTCTCGTCACCAGCCAAGTAGTCGTCCTCCTTGACGGCCAGACCCATTGCCTTGTACAGGTTACCGAAGACAGATTCTGTCTTGCGCAGCAGTCCGTGGGCAGTACCCTTGTCCATATCGAAGCCGTTCTCCTGGAAAAGTTTCACGATGCGCTCTACAGGCATTGAGTAGATGTAGCGCAGCTGGGCGATGCCGGCGATAAAGGATCCGTCGTAGTTGGAGCCCAGCAGAGGGGTGACAGGTGCCTTTCCCTCCATGACGGCTCCGTCCTGCGTATAGGATGTCGCACGGAACGCCCTCGTTGGCATGGATGACGGAATGCACCTTGATGCCGCCTTTCTTCTTCCCCGTCTTCGGATTGCGCCCAACACCCTTGAAAATGAGGTTCGAGAACAAGCTGACGGTGGTGGAGTCGATGATTTGCAACCGCTTCATCCATTTTGGCACCTTGTGGGAGGGGCTGTCCGACAAAAGTCTGTCCTTGTAGGTCAGGTACAAGTCCATGTAGACCTTTCCGAAGATTCCCTCATTCCTCCGCGAGTTCGCATCCGAGAGAGTGGAGCGCCGTGGCAGGTCCATGATGCCCAGATGCTGAAACTTGCGGCACTCCATCATGGTGGCTGAGGTGATTTCACGCAGGGAGTCGAAGCGGGAGATGACTGAGTAGAGCATCACCGTCAGGTGACACCAGGCATTGAACTTCTTTACATACCGCTCACCGCCACCATCGCGGCTGATCTGGAGAATTTTTGCCTTGTTTAGGTAATTTAACGTGAGTTCGACGAAAATAATTCAAAAATAATTGTCTGATTATTAGGAAATTAGCGATATTTTTAGTAACTTTGTAGTACCACCCATAAAGTTGAACTAAAGAATATCGCTAATGTTTACCGAGGACAAAGTTACGGAAATTTTCTGTATGGCGGATGATTTTTGCCGTTTTTTTGATGCAAAATAGTCGTATAGTCACTGGGACAGGTGCTCCTGACCCCATGTGCTTTCATTTTTTTTCTAAAAGAAAAAAGTTTTTGGGGAAAAAAGTGATTCCACAAGGCTTGCAGACAATCAATTCATCCATTAAGACAATTTGCAGGCATGTTAACATTTAACAATTTAACAATTTAACAATTGGTGTT
>ONPM01000161.1 GCA_900319715.1 uncultured Prevotella sp. | reverse complement strand
TTCACGGGAATACTTGAACTTCCACGTTTCCGGATAACGGATATAGTCGAGGTGTATGCCGTCGATATCGTAACGGTGTGCCACCTCGCGGCAGATGCCGGCGATGTAGTCGCCCGTCTCGGGCAGTTCTGGGTTCATATAGTATTCCTCGCCGATCCTGACAATGCGTTTGGGGTACTTCTTCCTGAGTTGCTGACAGCCGTAGTTGTTCACCTTGCCGATGGGGATGGTGACAATCCATGCATGGCACTCCATGCCCCGTTTGTGGCACTCGTTGATACAGAACTGCAGGGGATCGTAGCCAGGAGACATGCCTGGTCTGTTGGTGAGAATGGGGTCCCAGGGCTCGATGGCCGATGGATAGATGGTGGTGCCGCGGACACGGGTCTGGAAGAGTACGGTGTTGATGTTGGCCTTCTGATACTGGTCGAGGATGCGGATGAGGTCGGGCGATTGTGCCGAGACGCCCAGCGTGAGTGCAAATAGGATAAAAAAACTTATAATAGTTTTCAAAATACTCGTTTTAACTTAAATTTTGGTGCAAAGTTACTAAATTATTCACAATTATTTTGTACTTTTGCAAGCAAAAATTAATTAAAACTAGTTTAGAACATGATTTCGTTTAGTTTGAGCCTTATTGCGCTCTTTTTGGGCTACCTATTCTATGGCCGTTTTGTGGAGCGGGTGTTTGCGCCCGACAACCGTGCTACACCAGCCTTGGCGAAAGCCGACGGCATGGACTATGTCGTCCTTCCCAGTTGGAAGATTTTCATGATCCAGTTCCTGAATATCGCAGGTACTGGTCCTATCTTCGGTGCCATCATGGGTGCCAAGTTCGGTCCTGTGGCCTATCTCTGGATTGTCTTCGGCTGTATCTTCGCCGGAGCCGTCCACGACTATCTGAGCGGCATGCTCTCGATGCGTCATGGCGGGGCAGGACTGCCCGAACTGATTGGCCTGTATCTGGGTAAGACAACGAAGTCGGTGATGTTGGTGTTTACCGTGCTGCTGCTGATCATGGTGGGTACGGTGTTTGTGTATTCACCTGCAGAGATCCTGCACTCCATTAGTGGAGATACGCTGATGTGGATAGCCATCATTTTCGTGTATTACATCATCGCCACGATGCTGCCTATCGACAAGATCATCGGCAAGGTGTATCCGCTGTTCGCCTTCTCGCTGCTGTTCATGGCTGGTGCGCTGATGGTATGGCTGTTCTTGCATTGGCCCACCATTCCTGAGGTGTGGACGCATGCCTATAACATGGGTGCTGCCACCGAGCCTGATAAGTGGACGGATACCATCTTCCCCGCTTTGTTCATCACGGTGGCCTGTGGTGCCATCTCCGGTTTCCACGGCACACAGAGCCCGCTGATGGCCCGTTGCGTGAAGAGTGAGAAGATGGGTCGTCCGATCTTCTACGGAGCGATGATTACCGAGGGTGTGGTGGCGCTGATCTGGGCGTCTGTCGCTTCCTGGTTCTTCTATGGCAATCCGGCTCCCGGCTATGAACTGATAGCCAAGGCTACAGCCGGTTTCCACACGTCAGCCCCTGCTGTGGTGAATCTCGTGTGCAACGAATGGCTGGGTGTGGCTGGTGCCGTCCTGGCCATGCTGGGTGTGGTGGCTGCGCCAATCACTTCTGGTGATACTGCTTTCCGCTCGGCACGTCTGATTGTGGCAGAAGGGCTGAAATTGAACCAGCGTCCCATTATGAATCGTATGTATATCTGCATCCCGCTGTTCGCCTGTTCTATTGCCATGCTGATCTGGCAGGTGGAGAATCCTGATGGCTTCAACACCATCTGGCAGTACTTCGGATTCTCTAATCAGGCGATGAGCGTGTTTACGCTGTGGACGGTCACTGTCTATCTGGTGCGTCAAAAGAAAAACTACTGGATTGCGCTGATTCCTGCACTCTTCATGACGGCGGTGTGCTCCACATTCTTCTTTGTCTCGAAGCAGACGCTTCATCTGTCTGGAAATGTGGGGTATATCCTCGGAGGCGTCTGCCTCGTGGTCGCCATGGTATGGTTCTGTATTTGGTATCAGAAACAGTTGAAAGGTGAAAAGGTGAAAGAGTGAAAAGGTGAAAGTTAATATTTAAAATCAAGAATATGAAAAAACTGATGATGGCCGCCATCGGCCTGATGATGGCAGTTGGAGCCCATGCGCAGTATCTGAATGACTCTCAGACTCCGTTCTATCAGGGTAAGTTCTATGTGGGTGCATCTGCCTCCAGTGCGTCACTCGCTTATAGTAAGAATACAGATTTTGCCCTCGGACTGAATGCGAAGGCCGGTTATCTGTTTATGGATAACGTGATGGCTTTGGGTGTCGTGGGGTTTGACAGTCAGAAGAACTTCGACAATATCACGATGCAGATTGGTGCAGGTGCCCGTTATTATTTCGAGCAGAATGGTATCTACCTGGGTGCCATTGCCAAGTATGCCCATTCCAAGGCTGGTGAGTCCTTTAGCGACTTCCGTCCTGAAGTTCATGCGGGTTATTGCTTCTTCTTGGGGCGTCATGTGACGATAGAGCCTGAGGTCTATTATGAGCATAGTTTCAAAAACAGCGACTATTCAGGCTTCGGCTTGCGTCTCGGCTTCGGACTCTATTATTAAATCGTAAATTATAAATAGTAAATCTGTAAATCGTAAATCATTTTATGTTAAGCGTTGAAGAACTTGTTGACAGACTGATTGATCTGTCGTTTGCAGAAGATATAGGTGATGGCGACCATACCACCTTGTGTTGTATCCCTGAGGATGCGATGGGCAAGTCGCATCTGCTCATCAAGGAGGACGGTATCCTGGCTGGTGTGGAGATTGCCAAGGAGGTGTTCCGCCGTTTTGACCCCGAGATGAAGGTGGAGGTGCTGATGGGCGATGGCAGTCGTGTGAAGAAGGGCGACATCGCCATGATCGTCACAGGCAAGGTGCGCTCGCTGTTGCAGACGGAGCGCCTGATGCTGAACATCATGCAGCGCATGAGCGGCATTGCCACGATGACCGATAAGTATGTGCAGCGGCTAAAGGGTACTGGCACCCGAGTGCTGGATACCCGTAAGACCACTCCTGGCATGCGTATGCTGGAGAAGCAGGCCGTGAAGATCGGAGGCGGCTGTAACCACCGCATCGGACTCTTCGATATGATTCTGCTGAAGGACAACCACGTAGACTTTGCAGGAGGCATCGTGAATGCCATCGACCGTTGCCATAAGTATCTGGACGAGAAGGGCCTGAAACTGAAGATCGAGATCGAGGTGCGCTCGTTCGACGAACTGAATCAGGTTTTGGAGCACGGCGGCGTAGACCGTATCATGCTCGACAATTTCTCTGTGCCCGATACGAAGAAGGCCGTCGACCTCATTGCCCACCGTTATGAGACGGAGTCGAGTGGGGGCATTACCTTCGACACCATCCGCGACTATGCCGAACAGGGTGTCGACTTTGTCAGCGTCGGTGCCTTGACCCACTCTGTGAAGGGACTTGACATGTCGTTCAAAGCCTGCTGATTCCCGATAGAAGTACTTTTTAGACATAAGAACATAAGAAACATAAGTAATCATTTGAATATAAGAAATAAGTAATCATTTGTATAATAAATATGTTCTTATGTTCTTATGTCTAAAAATAAATAGTTCTTTTGTTCTTGCGTCTAAAATATAGTTCTTCTG
>ONPM01000082.1 GCA_900319715.1 uncultured Prevotella sp. | reverse complement strand
CGAGGGACTGGAGTATGTAAAACTGGGGCATCAGATAGGTACCTATTATTATCCTACTCATGGCGAAAAGATTATAAGGCTTGCACTTGATATTTTGACGGGTAGGCCTTATGAGCGCGAAAACCCGTTACTGGGTTTTGTTGTCACGCCCGACAATTTAGATCTGGTCATAACAGAGGCTTCAGAGTTGATGAAGCAGGATGATGATTTAGTGACCATTCACGACAAGTTGGAGAACTCAATGGTGCTTTACAACACACAACACAAGGTACTTGTTGGCAGTTTTGTGACTATCGCAGTTCTGATCTTGGCTATTATCATGATATTGTTTGCCTTGTGGCTGACGAAGAAGAATATACGTAAACGTCAGAATATGAATGTGGAGCAGACGCTGTTCTATACCGATGCCAGCAATCGACGGCTGCATGAGATATTCGTAACACCTGCAGAGGATATGCCAGCCCCCAAGAGCCAGGATATGCTATTCGCAGAACAGTTGAATGAGGCAATCCTGAAGAATATGTCAAATCCCAATCTGAAGATGGATGACCTAGGTGAGGAGATGGGACTGAGCCGTGTACAGCTCTACAGGAAAGTGAAGGCCATAACAGGTCAGACGCCAGTGGAACTGTTACGGCAGATGAGATTACAACAGGCTTACGCATTGTTGGCATCAACCACGAAAACTGTAGGCGAAATAGCGTATGAGGTGGGCTTTGGCACCCCAGGCTATTTCTCAACTTGCTTTAAAAAGCAGTTTGGCAAGTATCCAACAGAGCTAAGAGCGGAATAGGTTTATAGTTTATTGTTTATAGTTTATAGATGATTACAAGGCAAGCCCATAATGATTTGCAAGCCCGAAATGATTTGCAAGTCAATATTGATTTGCAATCCCATCCTAATGATCTGTACATAATGATTTGAACATAATGATCTGAAGACTATTGAAGTAATCATCTATAAACTATAAACAATAAACTATAAACAAAAAAACTCAGCATTTGACATTTTTGACATAATAGTCAACGATTGTTACATGTAACATTTTTACTAGTCTCTGAACGAAATTTGATATATCCACGCGTATTATTACTGTACTTTTGCAGCAGATTCAATTCACAAAAGTACTAATCAAATTAAAAGTTCAACAATGGAACAACTAAAGTTTGAGCCCCACGAGAGGGGGCGGCGTAAGCAGGGGTCGAGCCTCCCTAAGTCAATCTTACTGACTTTTTTAGCTCTTCTTACCAGTACTATAATGTACGCGCAAAGTGAGATCAGTGGTACCGTCGTCGATGCTTCGGGTGAGACGGTCATCGGTGCCACAGTAATGGAGAAGGGAACGTCGAACGGTACCATTACCGATTTCGACGGAAACTTCACGATTAAAGTGAATGAGGGTGCCATCCTCGTTATCTCTTACATCGGCTATCAGACCCAGGAGTTGCCAGCCCAGCAGGGCATGAAGGTGACGCTGAAGGACGATTCCGCGGTGTTGCAGGAGGTGGTTGTGACGGGTTATACCACCCAGCGCAAGGCCGACCTGACGGGTGCTATCTCAACAGTCAGCGTAGACGAGATGGCCAAGCAGAACGAGAACAACCCGATGAAGGCTCTTCAGGGACGCGTCCCTGGCATGAACATCTCTGCCGACGGTAACCCCTCAGGTGCAGCAACGGTCCGCATCCGTGGTGTCGGAACCCTGAACGACAACGATCCTCTTTACATCATCGATGGTGTGCCAACCAAGGCTGGTATGCATGAGTTGAACGGTAACGATATCGAGAGCATCCAGGTGCTGAAAGATGCTGCCTCAGCCAGCATCTATGGATCACGGGCTGCAAATGGTGTGATTATCATCACGACCAAGAAAGGCAAGGACGGCAAGGTGAAGGTGAACTTTGATGGAAGCATTGCTGCCTCTTTCTATACTAATAAGATTGAAACCATGAACGCCAGCGAGTGGGGGCGCGCCTACTGGCAGGCAAGCGTCAACGACGGCCTGAATCCCAGTAACAACAATCTGGGATATAACTATGACTGGAGTTACGATAAGAATGGCAATCCTATGCTGAACAAGATGACGATGAACATGTTCCTCGATGAGAACGGTACGGTGCGCGCCGGTGACACCGATTGGTTCAAAGAGATTACACGTACGGGTGTCGTTCAGCAATATAATGTATCCGTCAGCAACGGTTCTGAGAAGGGAAGCTCGTTCTTCTCTTTTGGCTACTACGACAATAAGGGAACGATCAAGGACAGTTACTTCAACCGTCTCTCTGCTCGTGCCAATGCCGACTATAAACTTTTTGACGGCAACGTGGTTCTCGGCGAGAACTTCACCATCAACCGCACAAGGGGCGCTGATGCTCCTGGCGGTGTGTTGGAACACGCGCTGGAGTTCAACCCCAACTTCCCCATCTATGCTGAGAACGGCAAGTACGCTCAGGCCCTTGGTGCCTACTCAGAGCGTGAGAATCCGCTGAGCATGATCGACAATGCCAAAGACAACGAATACACCCAGTGGCGTATGTTTGGCGATGTTCACCTGAGTGTGACTCCCTTCAAGAACTTCATGGTTCGCACCACCTTTGGTATGGACTATACGCAGAAGGAACAGCGTTTCTTCACCTATCCCATCGCCAACGGTAAGGTGATGCGTACAGACTCTGCCGTCGAAGGCAAGCAGGAGCACACTATGCGTTGGATGTGGAACGCCATTGCTACCTATAATCTGGAGATTGGCAAACATCGTGGTGACGCCATGATCGGTACCGAGGTGAACCGTCAGGACTACAAGATGAATAGTGCCAAGCGCTATGAACTGGCTATCCTGAACACCGATTACATGTGGCCGTCAGCAGGCGCAGGCCGTCAGTTGGCAGAAGGCTTCGGTGAGGGATTCTCACTCGTATCGTTCTTTGGTAAGGTCAACTATACATATGATGACAAGTATCTGGCTTCGTTCACCATCCGTCGTGATGGTTCAAGTCGCTTTGGTTCCAGCAACCAGTATGGTACGTTCCCGTCTGTCAGTGCTGGTTGGCGTATCTCTCAGGAGAAGTTCATGGAGAGTACCAAAAACTGGCTCGACAACCTGAAACTGCGCTACTCTTGGGGACAGACCGGTAACCAGGAAATCTCTAACACAGCACGCTATACCTTATATAAATCTGTAGTCTCTACAGGTCTTTGGGGCAGCGGCCAGGCTGGTTCATCATACGATATCACAGGTACGAACGGCGGTTATGACCTGCCCAACGGATACGTCCGCAACCAGCGTGGTAACGACGACATCAAATGGGAGACCACCACACAGCATAACATCGGTCTCGACTTTGCCATCCTGAGAAACGAAGTCTACGGTAGTTTCGACTGGTATGACAAGAAGACCACCGACATCCTGCTCTTCATGGAAGGTATCGCCGCCATGGGTGAGGGAGCCGGCCAGTGGATCAATGCCGGTGAGGTGAAGAACAACGGTTGGGAACTGACAGTGGGCTATCGTCACCGTCTGCCAAACGATTTCTCTTGGGACATCAGCGGAAATATCAGTAAGTATACGAACGAGATCACCAAGTTGCCTGAGACAGTGGCTGCCAACGGTAAATATGGTGGTAACGGAGTGAAGAGCGTTGTTGGCCACGCTATGTTCTCGCAGGTGGGCTATATCTACGACGGCATCTTCAAGAGTCAGGAGGAGATCGACAACCATGCTATTCAGGAAGGTGCCGGACTGGGCCGCATCCGCTATAAGGATCTGAACGGCGACGGCTTCATCACAGAGGAAGACCAGGACTGGATCTATGATCCCACACCCGCCTTCACCTGGGGTCTGAACATCTATCTGCAGTACAAGAACTGGGATCTGACCATGTTCTGGCAAGGTGTGCAGGGGGTAGACGTAGATTGTAGAGGATACAAGTCTCAGACCGACTTCTGGGCCAACTCTGCCATCAACGTGCCTTATCTGAATAAGGGCATCCGTGCACTCGATGCTTGGAGTCCTGCCAACCCAGGCAGCAATATCCCAGCACTCACCACTTCGGACACCAACAACGAGGGGCGCGTATCTTCTTATTATATTGAAAACGGTTCATACGCAAAACTGCGCACCATTCAGTTAGGCTATAATATGCCGAAACAGGTGACAGACAAGCTCCGTCTGGATCGCATCCGCCTCTACGCTTCTGCCCAGAACCTGCTCACCATCAAGAGCGGCAAGTTTACTGGAGCCGATCCCGAGAACCCAGGATTCAACTATCCTATTCCTCTGAATCTTACATTTGGCGTGAATGTCTCATTTTAAAGACCTCACCCTAACCATCCCCTAAGAGGGAAAGGAATGAATACAAGAAAATCATTATAAAAAAGAAAATAAATATGAAACAGAATATCATTAAAACTGTAGTTTCTTTGGTAACTGCTCTCCTCCTTGGGGGAGTCGGAGGGAGTCTTTTCTCCTCATGCAGTAATTTCCTGGAGGAACAGGTGCCACAGGCTACGTTGACCCAGGACGAGGTTAAGAGCCCTGAGTATATCGATAATGTGCTGATCTCAGCATACGCCGGACTGGTTTCAATCGAGGATATGAACGCTTCGTTCTCACTCTGGAACTACGATACCCGTTCAGACGATGCCTATGTAGGCGGTTCGGATTTCTCTGATGGTGAACCTTTTCACAGACTGGAAAAGAGCGCAGGCGTGATGACTACTGACTGGCCTTTCAGTTCTATCTGGACTAAGATGTATAACTACCTCTCACGTATTAACCTGTCACTTGACATTCTGGCAAGTGCTGACCAGAATAATGCAACCATCCAGCAGCGTACGGCCGAGATGAAGTTCCTTCGTGCCTACGGACACTTCCAACTGAAGCGCCTGTTCAAGAAGATCCCGTTCGTGAACAAGCCCAACATGGAGGAAGAGGACTATAACAACCTCTCAAACACAGAATATACCAACGATGAGGGCTGGCAGCAGATCATCAACGATCTGGAAGATGCCTATGCTGTACTTCCCATTGTACAGGCAGAAAAGGGCCGTCCTACGAAGGCCGCTTGTGCAGCATTCCTGGCTAAGGCTTACCTCTATAAAGCCTATCGTCAGGACGATGCCAATTCCAACCAGGTGACTGGTATCAACGAGGCAGACCTGCAGAAGGTGGTGGAATACACAAGCCCCACACTTTATAACGGCTATGGTCTGGAGCCTGACATGCATAACAACTTCCGCCCTGAGGAGCAGTACGAGAACGGCAAGGAGAGCCTATGGGCCATCCAGTACTCCAAGAACGACGGTACCGTATATGGTAACTTGAACTTCTCTAACCGTCTGATTGTTCCATGTATTCCCAAGGTTCACGACTCTGGTTGTGACTTCTACAAGCCATCTCACAATCTGGTGAATGCCTATCGTACCAACAGCGACGGCCTGCCTTTGCTCGACAACTTTGCTGATGTCGATTATACCGTCGGTTCTAACCAGACAGTTGACCCACGCCTGTTTGTCACAGTAGGTGTGCCGGGCACTCCCTACATGTTCAACACCAGTTTCATGATGGCAGAGACTAATGCCTGGAGTCGTTCTGGAGGAACCTTTGGATACTATGTTTCACTGAAACAGAACGTAGACCCTGCACTCACGGATATCTATCTGTTCCTGTGTGACTCACAGTGGGCCAGTTCGATGAACCGTATCGTCTTCCGCTATGCCGACGTGCTGCTGATGCGTGCCGAGGCTCTGGCTCAACTGAATCAGACTTCAGAGGCTATAACTCTAGTCAATCAGGTGCGTGAGCGTGCTGCCAGTATGGCAAGCAGCAGCGTCGTATCCAACTATCCCACTAAATATGGTGTCCACTACGCTGTTGGTAAATATAGTGGTTCGTATTCTAAAGAAGAAGCCATGAAGATTGTCAAGATGGAGCGCCGGCTGGAGTTGGCAATGGAGAGTGAGCGTTTCTTCGACCTTGTACGCTGGGGCGATGCTGCCACAGTGCTCAACAAGTACTATACCAGTGAGAGTGAGAAGATGAACTTCCTGAGTGGATCGCTGTTTACTGCTAATAAGAATGAGTATCTGCCCATTCCCTGGGAACAGATGGCTGCATCTAACGGACACTATACGCAGAACTGCGGACAGTGGTAAGACCTCACACTAACCCTCCCCTATGAGGGAAGGGAATAATTACACAAAGTCATTAATAATAAAGAATATGAATATGAGACAGAATATTATCAAAATCGCAGTTTATCTGGTAACCGCTCTCCCCCTTGGGGGAGTCGGAGGGGGTCTCCTATCCTCCTGCAGCGATGACCATACAGGCAGCATCAACGTGAGCGGTTCATGCCTCGTGGAGAAGTTCGTGCTGAACGGACAGTATGAAGGCATCATCAACACAGAGAAACGGCTGGTGAAGGTGAAGGTGCCCGCTGACTTCGACCAGAAGGGTAACATGGAAATCACCAGCCTGACCGTTTCGCCTGGTGCTCAGACTAATATGAAGGTGGGTGACCACATTAACTTCGACGGAGACCGTACACTGCACATCTCCAATGGCGACCTCGTGATGGACTATCAAGTAAGTGTACGTAATGATGAAGCACTGATGTCACTCTTCATCCTAGAAGGTGTGAAAGGTGCTATCAACCAGCAGGATAAGACTATCACGGTAAGTGTGATGGCCAACAGCGGTATCGACCTGAACAACGCCACCTTCGAGGTGGAGTGCAGCGAGGATGCCATCTGCAGTCCTGCTAGCGGAACTAAAGGAAACTTCACTGAACCGTTCCAGATTACGTTGACTGACAATACCGCTACAACCACCTATACAGTCTACGTGACGATGATATCCAACCCTGTTGCTATCTTCGTAGGCGAAGCAGAGAACATTGAACTGCTGAATGATGAAGAGAAGGCCGCAGCCAAGTGGCTGACTGGTAATATTGCCAGTGCTGCCTACGCTTCTTGGAGTGATGTGGCAAGTGGAAATATCTCACTTGACGAGTGTAAACTCGTATTCTTCCACCGTCATTGCTCCTCGTACGGCAACTACAACGGCTTTGCCGAGGCAGAGAGCGGTGCTATGACGGCTCTGCCGAAGATGAAGGAACTCTGGCAGCGTGGTGTTGGCTTCGTACTGGGACGTTCGGCAGTGAACTATGCCATCGCACTGGGCGCTATGCCTGAGGATGCTTATCCCAACAATGTCTGGGGTGGCGGAGGCGGCGAAGGCTCCGACCTGATGGGCGAAGATCCGTGGCACTTCTATGCCTATGACATCACACACCCATTGTGGAACGGCCTGAAAACCTATCCTGGTGCCGCAGACAATGCAGTTTATACGCTGGATAACGGCTACACCATTTGTAACACGACATCGCAGTACGGTTTCTGGGATACCTATCAGGATGGTAAGGATGCCTTCGAGGCCAAGACTGGTGGTCGTGCACTGGGTGGTGACAACAGTGTATCGTCATGGGAACTGAAGGGCGCTAACGGTGAATTCGGCAAGGGAGGTATTATCTGCTTCGGCTCCGGACTCTTCGACTGGAACTCTCCTACCCCATACGAGTCGAACTATCACGACAACATGGGTGGTATCATGTTTAATGCACTGGATTACTTAACAAAGTAAACTACGAATTATAGGAAATTCACGAATTAAAGAACAGATAATTATGAAGACAATGATATATTCAGTATTCGCACTCATGCTGTCAGCCTCAGCGCTGTCGGCATGCAGCGACGACGAGTTCAGCGGAGATCCCGCCAAAGACTGGAACGGTACAACCACATTCTTCGCTCCTGCCGACGCTCAGGGCTTCGGAACGTACTATACGCCGACTGCCGGGCGCGTTGGTGATCCTATGCCTTTCTACGATCAGAAGGCTGGTGACTTCAAGGTGCTCTACCTTCAGGAGTACATTAATAATATGAGTTATCGCTTCCACCCTATCTGGGCTGTTACGACCAAGGATGGTGCCAACTATGAGTCTATGGGTGAACTTCTACCGTTTGGCAGCAACGACTATCAGCAGGATGCTGCCATTGGTACTGGCTGTGCTTACGAGAAGGACGGTACATATTATATATATTATACTGGTCACAATGGCAACTGCAAGAACCGCGAGGTCGTGATGCGTGCCACATCTACAGATTTCAAAACCTGGACAAAAGATGAGTTGTGGACGCTCAACGGCCCTGACTTTGGATACTCCGGCAATGACTTCCGCGACCCGCAGATCTTCGTAGCCGACGATAACCTCTACCATATGGTCATTTCTACTTATCCCCAGTTTGGCGGTGATCCCGTTTTTGCCGAGTTCAAGTCCAGCGACCTGAAAAACTGGGAGCATATCGGTCATATCCGTATGATTTGGGACCGTTTCCTGGAGTGCCCAGATATCTTTAAGATGGGTAACTACTGGTATCTCGTCTATAGTGAGAGTTTCCGCACCAGTTGGAGCCGTAAGGTGAAGTACATGGTTGCTTCGACCTATGAGGAACTGAAGAGTTGCTTCAATGATGGTCCGAAATGGCCTAACGATGGCCATGAGGGTGTACTCGACAGCCGTGCATTCTATGCTGGTAAGACAGCCTCCAATGGTACTGATCGTTATATATGGGGATGGTGCCCGTTCCGTTCTGGCGGTGATATCCATGAGAAGAATATCAGTGTAGGTGCTGGTGATGGCAACGAGCCCAACTGGAGTGGTGCCCTGGTATGTCACAAACTGATTCAGCATGCTGATGGTACGCTGACACTCGGTGCTGTACCAGCCATGGCTGCAAAGTATAGCACAGTTGTCGATGCAAAGGTGATGGATTCCAATGGGTATAGTAATGGTGCTTTGTCAGGTGATGGTGCTTATGTGCTCTACAACCGCTTGGGCACAGCCAACCACATTTCTTTCACCGTGAAGACTTCTAACAATTGGGATAAGTTTGGTATCTCCTTCGTTCGCGGTTCTGACTCTGATAAGTATTACACGATGGTTGTCAATCCGGAGGACGAAAACCATCGGAAGGTAAACTTCGAGCAGGAAGGCTCAGCAGGTAAGGGCTTTGTCGAGGGCATCGATGGGTACTGGTTTGAGCGCCCCGCCGATAACACCTACAACATCGACATCTATACTGACAACTCAGTTCTGACCATGTACATCAATGACGTTTGTGCCTACACCCAGCGTATCTACGGTATTCAGAAGAATTGCTGGAGTATCAATAACTATGGAGGCTCCATTACAGTCTCTGATGTGAAAGTGTCTCAGCAATAAGAACGATACAGAAAACAGAAATCCCCAGCCAGTAGAAATGGTTGGGGATTTCTGTATTAAAGATATGATAGAATCATTTGTTCTTCAGATACTCGGCGAAGATCCTGGCTGCGCTCTCTACTTTCGCGGCACAGGGGCGACTCTTGTAGTACTCGGCCGTCCGCTCTGAGGCTACATAACTGTCCTTGACCTTCTCGTAGCCATTGATGCCTAAGATCTCGGCGCAGATCACGCTGCCGTTCTCTGCCTTCGACTTGGCGAGCAGATCCTGTACCACCTTATAGCAGGCAGACTTGCCTTCACGATCAGAACCCTCAGTCTGACCACAATCGAGACCTGTGAGCATCACAATACCTGAGACGGCACCACACATCATCCTCATCCTGCCCACGCCGCCGCCAAAGCCTGCGGCAATCTTCTTCGCGAGGGTCTCGTCCAGACCATAAAGGTCGGAAAAGGCTGCCACCACACTTTGGCAGCAGCCATATCCGGCCATGAAATTGTCAACAGCACGGTTGACTCTTTCGTCCAGTTCTTCGTTTGTCATTATGCCTCTGCTTCAGGCTCGGCAGCACGGAAACTGCCGAGATCCTCAACCTTGAACATATCGATATAGGCAGCGTGGCCCGTGATGTCCTCAGTAGCCATGCGGACGTATACGTTGGCACTCTTCTCAAAGAGTTCGGGTGCCTTCGTGGCATCGCGGAGGATGAGGATAGACATCACCAACTCTGCCGTCATATTGTACAGACGACGGGCAAGGAAATCCTGGGCTTCCTGGCTCTCGAGGGCCTTCACCTTGACGAGGGCATCCTCGTAGATCTTCACGAGTGCCAGCACACGGTCGCCCATCGGCTTCAGGGTGTCGAGTACCTCCATGCCGTCGATCATCTCCTTGATGTTGTTAAGCATGGTGCCGTTGGTGATGTAACGGATGGCAGCAACGACCTGTAGCTGTGTGGTACCCTCGTAGATGGAGAAGATGCGGGCATCGCGATAGAGACGCTGGCTCTTGTACTCCATGATGAAGCCCGAGCCACCATGGATAGAGATAGCGTCGTAGGCATTCTGGTTGGCGTACTCGGAGTTCATACCCTTAGCCAGCGGGGTGAAGGCGTCAGCCAGACGCTGGTATTTCTTCAGTTCCTGCTTCTCTTCGGGGGTGAGCTTGCGGTCGCGCTCGATGTCCTCGAGACACTTATAGACATCCACGTAGCAGGCTGTCTCGTAAAGCAGACTACGACCAGCGTCGAGTTTGGCCTTCATACGGGAGAGCATATCATAGACAGCAGGGAAGTTGATGATCTTCTCGCCGAACTGCTGACGTTCCTTGGCGTAAGCCAGCCCCTCGTTGTATGCCTCCTGCTCTACACCTACTGACTGAGCTGCGATACCCAGACGGGCACCGTTCATCAGAGCCATCACGTACTTGATAAGACCGAGACGGGTAGAGCCGCAGAGTTCTGCCTTTGCGTTCTTATAGGTCAACTCGCAGGTGGGAGAGCCGTGGATACCGAGTTTGTGCTCGATGTGACGCACGTTCACACCGCCCTGGCGCTTGTCGTAGATGAACATCGACAGACCGCGTCCGTCCTTGGTGCCTTCCTCAGAACGGGCCAGTACGAGGTGGATATCTGAGTCACCATTGGTGATGAAACGCTTCACACCGTTCAGGCGCCAGCAGTTCTCTTTCTCATCGAAGGTGGCCTTCAGCATCACGCGCTGCAGGTCGGAACCGGCATCGGGCTCTGTCAGGTCCATACTCATACCCTCACCTGCGCAAACACGGGGGATATACTTCTGACGCTGCTCCTCAGAACCGAACTCATAGAGCGTGTCGATACAACTCTGCAGACTCCAGATATTCTGGAAACCGGCATCAGCAGCCGAAATCATCTCACTCAGCATCGAGAAGATGGCGTTAGGCAAGTTCAGGCCGCCGTAGCGACGAGGCATGGAGACACCCCACAGACCAGCCTTGCGGGTGGCGTCGAGGTTCTCGTAAGTCTTAGAGGCGTAGATCATACGACCGTTCTTCAGCGAAACCCTTTTCTTTCAGCTCAACGATACGAGCCATCAGGGGGTGGTTCAAGTAGAACCCGATCTCAGGATGATCGCTATAATAATTTGCCATATTTCTTATTTGTTTTCTTGATTCTTCTTATTTAATCTTCCACCAATGCGTCCTACCAATCCTCCTACGCAGAAAACAGAGATGAAGCGGAATAGGTCTCTCTGCCATGAGGCTTCAGCGAAGAAATTGCAAGCAACTAGGGATGCTATACATCCGATGATGAGAAGATAATCTAAGACCTTCATATTACTTCGAGTTCTGCTTGTAGTACTTAATCAGTTTGGGGACAACCTCTTCGACGGTGCCGGTGATGACATAGTCGGCGATGCGGTTGATGGGGGCATCGGGATC
>ONPM01000121.1 GCA_900319715.1 uncultured Prevotella sp. | reverse complement strand
ACCCATCTCCTGGTGGATAGCGGCACTGACATTAGCCATCACGGAAACGGAATCGTCCTCGCCGGCTACGAGTGCTTCAATTTGCTGTTTCAACAGTTTGTATTTCTCTTCTTTTTCCATGACAAAGTACTTTAGCGCCTGCAAATTTACGCATTTTGTTTGACATATAAACAATATTTCGTAACTTTTGAATAGCAGAAAAACAAATAAACTCTTTAACTAGTTTAAGACCTGCACCCCCGGCATCCGATTTTTGGTCATGTCGGGGGCTTTTTCGTGGGACTTTCTGTAACTTCGCAACAAAAAAGTTTGTTATGGGGTTAGCATTTTGAACGGCTGAAGGGTATTACTATAAAAAAGACGTGATGGAAAGACATGAAAGGCTACGGGTAGGCGAGCAAAGCTCGGGAATGATCCAAAGGCTGTTCAAGCAGCACTACGCCAAGATGCTGAGGGTGGCACGCACGATCCTCTACGATGAGCAGGAGAGCAAGGATGTGGTCAGCGACATCTTTGAGGGATTGCTCCGTGGGCGGACGGTGCTGATGCCCGACACAGAGGGACGCTATTTGCTGACGAGCGTTCGCAACCAGTGTCTGAAGCGTATCCGCCATCAAGAGATGAGACTCCGCATGGAGACTGCACCTGCAGAGCAGCCGTCTGATGCAGAGGATGAAGACGTGCGCATGACCGACATCGTCGAGTTTGTCGTCAGCCATCTGACAGAACAAGAGCAGCGCATCTTCCACCTCCGTTTCACTGGAGGGTATAGCTATGAGGAGATAGCTTCTTCCGAAGGTATTAGCCGCGTGGCCGTATGGAAACATCTTTCACACGCCTTGAAAGAAATCAGGAACCATTTTAATCCGAAAGGCTTATGAAAACAAACAACGACAACAAACAGCTTTACCGCGATATGCAGGAAGCCCCCGACAAGTATTCCGACCTGGAGATAGAGTCCATGATGGACGATCTTGACCAAGTGCCCGATGTGGATAAAGCATGGCAGCAGTTTGAGAGTGAAGAGTTCTTTGCAGAGCAAAGCGGCAAAGCCGAGCGAAGAGTGAAGAGTGAAGAATTTGCTACCGCACTCCCGACAATGCGATTCCATTCTTTACTCCGTAAGATGGCAGCCTCCTTTGTCGGCCTGCTCTTGGTGTCTGGCGTTGCCTTTGCAGCCATTCACATCGTCCGTCAGTATCAGAAACCGGAAGCCCCACTAGCGGCAGACACTATGGCGGAAGCAAATTCTTCACTCTTCACTCTTAATTCTTCACTCCCAGCCGATACTATCGTCAAGACAGAACCTGTCGTTTTTGATAATGTCACACTCGATAGCATCGTCAAGGTCATTGCCGCCTTTCATCACCTTGATATGGACTTACAGAATGAAAGGCAACGGGTAGGCGCGTCAGCGTATTTCTCTTATCGTCCTGTGCTGTTTCATCGACGTCCAGGCGCAAAGGCTACGGGTAGGCGCGTCAGCGGGAATGAAGGTTACTCGCAACTATGATAATGTTACGATGTCTGAGGCTTTGCGTGACCTCAACGAGCAATCGCGGGACTATACCATCAGTTTCATGTACAATGAGTTGGAAGACTTCCGAGTGACAACCAATATCAAACATCAATCCGTGCCCGATGCCCTCCGCCAAATCATTGGTTTCTATCCTATACGAGTAGCGGAGATGGGAAAAGGCTCCCTGTTTGTTGAATGTATTCAAAAGGCAAACACTCGCTACAAAGGCCATATTATCGACGAAAAGGGTCAGCCCATTGCCTACGCTAATGTTTACTTGCTTTCTCCATCAGACTCTGGGCGAGTTATCTGTGGTGGTGTGAGCAATGAGGCAGGCCTCTTCGTCATTCCCTGTGATGTAAGGCCAGTTGTGGCCCGCATATCATTCATAGGTTATAAGACTCTCACCAGACAATTCAGTAGTAATGAAATTGGTACGATACGGATGCAACCTGACAGTTACAGACTGAACGGTGTAGAAGTGAAAGGCTCTCGTCTGTTAGTCAGAATCAAGGATGATGCCTTTGTGACGACTGTTGAGGGCAGTTACCTCTCAAAGATGGGTACTGCCAACGATGTGCTGACACATATACCTGGCGTGCTCCACAATGGCAGCAATATCGAAGTCTTAGGCCGCGGTACACCGCTCGTCTATATCAATGGCCGGCAGATGCGTGACCTTGGTGAACTCGACCAACTGAGCAGCGACCATATCAAGGATGTGGAAGTTGTCATGACGCCAGGTGCAAAGTATGATGCTTCGGTGCGTTCCGTTATCCGCATCAAGACGGTTCGTCCTGTTGATGAAGGTTTTAGTTTCGACAATAAGACGCTGATAGGGATAAACCATTACCTCTTCGGACAAGAAGAGATAAATGTTAACTATCGCACGGGTGGCCTCGACCTCTTCGCTACGGCTGACATTGAAGACTTTCGGATGAAGGTGGAGAACAAAAGCCGTCAGGATACCTATCTCCAGCACCCCTTTCAGCAGAAGTCCAGCACTCACTATATGCAGCAGGGTATTACAAATTATAAGCCCCATACCAATATCTATTATGGGAAGTTGGGATTCAACTATATGTTCAACGACCGTCACGCCATCGGCATGACCTACACAGCCGCCTCGCGACCATCCCGACAGAAAAGCAATTTTATAACAGATGCATTCGAGGACGAGACCGTCGATGATCATCTGACTGGTGAAGGCGATGAGAAAATCAAAAGAATCGAGCACACTGTTAATGCCTACTATTCGGGTACTATTGGCAAGTTGTCGATAGACGCCAATGCCGACATGGTGATTCAGGACGAGACTACCGATGCCTTTACCCTTGAGGTGGCTAAAGTAAGCGAAAGCCGTAGTGTGACAACACGCAGCGAGGCTAAGAACCGACTCTATGCAGCCAAACTCGTCGCAGGCTATCCGTTATGGAAGGGAAAAATCGAATTAGGTGCCGAGGGCAGCTCTGTGCGTCGTACCGATGAATTCGTCAATCCAGAGAGAATCATTGTCGGCAGCGAGACCGAGACCAAGGAGTCTAATGGAGCCTTGTTCGCAGAACTGACGCAACAAATCGGTCAATTAACTGCAAAATTAGGCTTGCGCTACGAGCATGTTGATGGTCGATACTATGGTGCGATTAATAGTGATACAATCCGCACCTATAACGATCTATTCCCCTCGGCCATGCTGTCTTTCCCAATAGGCAAGGTACAGACACGGCTCAGTTATGCCAGAAATATCAATCGTCCTGCTTTCGGTCAGTTGACGAGTAATCTGAGTTACATCAACCGATACCTCTATGAGAGTGGTAATCCCTATCTGCGTCCGACCTATCGTGACAACCTCTCGCTGGCCGTCAATTGGAAGTGGATGATGGCGATGATTGACTACGCTTATGTGCACGACTACATCATCAGTTCCTATTCCAGCTATAACGGCGACCCGACAATCGCCCTGCTCCAGAAGAACAATACCAGTGGCTTCAACAATCTGCAGGCCATGCTCCATCTTGCGCCGACATTCGGCTGTTATCATCCCCAACTGATGCTTGCCATGATGTGGCAGGACTTGGAGGTGAAATACTTGGGTGAGACCAGAAAGATGAACGAGCCGATGCGCATCGTCCGCTTTAACAATGCAGTCAACCTGCCCAAGGATATCTGGCTGAATGCCGACCTGTCGTGGCGCTCTGCTGGGGATTCGGAGAATATCCGCATGGCTCAGTCGTGGCAGTTCGACTTGAGTCTTTACAAAGCATTCTTCCATGACCGCCTGAGTGTGAAACTGGCCGTTAACGATGTCTTTGCCTCCATGCGCCAGAAGATCACCATCTTCAGCGATATCCATCAGTTCTACTTGGATAAGCGAATAGACAACCGCAGTCTGAAACTCACCATCCGCTATAACTTCAATCCCGCCCGCTCGAAGTACAAGGGAACAGGTGCTGGTAATGACGTTAAGGGACGACTCTGACGGTAGAAACATGAAAAAGATAAGGTGCAAGAACATATATCCTTATGTTCTGCTGTCGCTGGCGTTCATGATTGTCAACCTCATCACGTTACGCCATCTCGCTCCGTGGGTGGATGAAGTGATGATGCTCGATACGGCGTATAATGCAGCGTTTCATGGTTCATGGGAGACTACGGCCTGGTATCGTGTGGTAGGGCAGTACCCCTTCTCTACCTATCCTCCGCTTTATCAGATGATAGCCGCCGTTTGGATGAGGCTCTTCGGGGGAAGTCTGGTGGTTGTCAGAAGTCTGAATCTTGTCATTGCATTTATGCTGGGAGGAGCCTGTTTGCGGTTCATGAAGCATCATGGGATAGAACTGACGCTATGGACGACAGCCCTGTTTACGATGCTGTTCTGGGGTACCAGTGAGATGGCATGGATGTATCGAAATGGGCGCCCCGACATGTTGGGCGCACTTGTTGTGTGCCTCACAGTCTTGGCTATTGACCACTATCTGCGGGCTAAGTCTTTTTATGCCAGCATTTTCATCGTCGCCAGTTCTGCATTTCTCTTTTGTTCGGGTATTCAGGCGGCCGTATATCTGTGTGCCCTATGGCTGTTTTCCTTCATCGTCATGAAAAGTCGGCGTAAGGAACTTATCGCTTTACTCCCTTTTCTGCTGGCAGGGTTCATGCTGGGTCTGCTTCTGGTGTCGCTCTTCATGCAGCTCAATGGCCGGTTGGTTGCATTTGTCTGTAGCATTGTGCAATATTCGTCCACCTTGTCGGATGTGGCTCTGACAGTGCTTCCGTGGGCTGGTGAGTTGTTTGACATTGACATTTCGCCCTACACGCAGAAGTTGTCAGAACTCGCCACGGATAGGAGTCTTGGTCAACGGCTTGCCTCAATGGCGGAATACCGCAGTTTCCTTATATTGTCAGTCATCGCATTCACTGCATACGTAACCAGTTTCAGGCACAATCTGCGCCGACTGCTTTGCGACGAGGGCTTCCTTCTTTTGCTATGTGCGCTCTATGTACCCCTCTTTATGAATCTGGCAGGGCGCTTTGCCTCTTACTACCGCTGGATGACTTTTCTGCCACTGTTGTTGTCCGTCATGTCTATAGCATGCCAACGCCGATTGTGGTGTACATTGTTTGGACTGGTTGCAGTGGTCATGTCGGTCTTTGGCATCAGGTCGATGTTGCCAGATGAGCATTGGAACTACGAAAACATACGCTCCTTTGTGCAGCGGCAGCCATTCAAGTCGTCCGATGTCCTGATCTGTCCATTTTCTCTGTTCTATGAAGTGAAACTAGTTTGCGACACCTGCTATTTCGTTGGTATTTTCCCGACAGAATACATAAATCACATTGACTATATCATCGAAGCACCCGATGGGGATGGATTCGACCAGCGTATCACAGACTATGTAAACAATCTCAAAGCAGATGCCACATCGGTTCTTACTGTCATAGATCATTGCGACCATCCGAGTTTAACACTTTACAAAGTTCAGACACGAAATGAATAGACATATCATCCGGCTGATTCGCCCTCATCAATGGTTGAAGAACTCTTTTGTTTTCACGCCTTTGTTCTTCAGCCGTCATGCTACCGACTGGAGCTATGTGTGGCCCTGCATCTTGGTTTTCATAGCCTTTTGCTTTGCCGCCAGTGGTGTCTATTGCTTCAATGATATCCGTGATGCCGAGGCCGACCGTCTGCATCCAGTGAAGTGTATGCGGCCAGTGGCCAGCGGTGCCGTCTGCAAAAGAGCAGCCTACATCGTAATGGGGGCGGTATGGCTATTAGCATTTGTGCTGATAGTCGTGTGGAGTTTCTTTTGTGGTAACATACAGAAGGGACTTTCCGCTACGCTGTTTTTCTACATTGTCATGAACATTTGCTATTGTGTGAAGCTGAAACAGATTGTTCTTCTTGACGTATTCGTTATTGCCTTGGGCTTCGTGCTACGCATTATTGCTGGAGGGCTTGTCTTAAGCATCCATTTGTCACATTGGATTGTTCTCACCACATTCTTGCTGGCGCTCTTTCTGGCATTGGCAAAACGGCATGACGATGTGGCCGTATTCGAGGCATCTGGTGTAAAGCCACGGAAAAGCGTAGAACAATACAATATGGCCTTTTTAGGGCCCGCCACTGCTGTTTTGGGCAGTATCACTATGATGTGTTACATCCTCTACACGCTGTCTTCAGATGTCGTAGAGCGTATAGGGAATCACTACCTCTATACAACATCGCTTTTTGTATTAGCAGGTATTTTGCGTTATATGCAACTAACTTTCGTCAGTCAGAAAAGCGGTAGTCCAACGAATGTTTTGCTGCACGACCGCTTCATTCATGCTTGTATATTAGGCTGGCTGGTGGCTTTTGTGATTATTCTCTACGTATAAACATGAGTCTGTATTGTCGAACCCTTTAACGAAGAAAAATAATGAGTCCTTATATAAATAGCAAAACATTTGGGTGATTCAAAGAATTGGAGTAACTTTGCAGCCAAACAACCACTGACGATGGAACAGAAATTCGGGAAAAACAGTATTGATATTGAGGCGCTGCGCGAGTTTTGCGAGCGCGAGGGCAAAGAGGTGACTTACCGCAAGGGCGACCAGCTGGAGCGCGAGGGCGACCCCGCACGCTGGTTCGGCTTCGTCACCGAGGGGTGCTTCAAGTATGTAACGTATGGCATCAGCGATGATAGGGAGCATATCACCTGGTTCTCGTTCGAGAGCGAGTTTGCGGGCGACTATCCCGCCTGCCTCGACGGTCGTCCATCGCAGACCACGATCAAGGCAATGATGCCCAGCCGCTTGCTCCGTGTGAGCGGCGAGCAGCTGATGGACTTTTTTCGTCAAGACGCTGAAAAGATGGAGTTGCGCAGTGTCATAGCTGAGCATCTACTCAGTCAGGCCCGCGCCTGCTACCTCGACCTCCACCGTGCAACAGCCCGTGAACGCTATGAGTTGCTGCTGCAGCGTTGTCCCGGCATCGTTGAGCATCTTGACTTACAAGACCTCGCCTCGTTCCTTTGCATCACCCCTAACTATCTGAGCACGATTCGCAAGTCAATCACGTTCGAAAGCAAAAAATAGGGAAAAACACTTTAACTAGTTTAAGACCTGCACCCCCGGCATCCGTTTTTCGGTCATGTCGGTGGCTTTTTCGTGGGAATTTCTGTAACTTTGTGGCTCGGAATATCAATAAAACAAAATGATTATGACCAAGAAAACTATTATTACAATGATGTTCGCCCTCGTCGCAATGGCGGGGCTGGCACAGGAAGAGCGCATCGACACAGTGATTCCGAAATTCCTTTCCAACGGCTATTTCTTCAGTGAAATGCCTACGCTGCCCGACGGCGAGAAAACCATGTCGCGGCTGAAGGACAAGGAGGGCAACAGCGTCATCGTCATCAATGTCAACGCAACACTGCCCAAGTCACTCATCCGTAAGGCTATCCCCCGTGAACAGGTTCACAATGCCGACCAGTTCCTAAGCGGTCTCAATATGATGGCCACGGTGACCTCGCTGACACAGGCTGGCGTGAAAGCCGACGGCACGTGGTATTCGCCCAAGGAGGGTGAGCCGTTCCCGCAGTTCTCAGAGAAGGACATGGATGGGCGCACATGGACAAACGACAGTGTGAAGGGGCGCGTCATGGTGCTCAACCTCTGGTACTCCGGCTGTGGCCCCTGCCGAGCAGAGATGCCCATCCTCTCGGAGTGGAAGAATCAATTGCCCGGCGTGATGTTCTTCTCAGCCACCTACCACGATGCCGAGACGGCTAAGCGCATTACTGACAAGCACCTCTTTACATGGACGCATCTCATTGAGGCGAAGGATATGATGGCATGGATTGGCACCGAAGGTTTCCCACTCACCATCGTTGTTGATAAGAAGGGCATCGTCCGTCACACCGTTCACGGCACCAACGAGGACAAACGTGCTGAACTGCTGGCAAAGATCAAAGAGGCTGACGCAGAATAGTTACGAAAAGGCCTTTTTCTGCTAAAGAATGTGAAAACTATCGAAAAAACGCGGGTGGTGATGCAGTCTTTTCCGTCGTCGTAGGACTTAATAGATAGAGACGTTATGTTCACGATGGAGATAACACGGCTGATAGAACGGTGCAAGCAGGGGGATGCGGATGCCCTCGGAGAACTGTATAAGGCATACGCCCAGCAAATGAGAGGCGTATGTCGGCGTTATATCAGCGATGAGCAGACGGTGAATGATGTACTGCACGATGCTTTCGTGATTATCTTCACTTCGTTTGACAGGCTACGCGACAGCAATAAAGCAGAGGCTTGGATGACAGCCATCACGAGAAACGTGGCATCCAAGTGCAAAAATCATCTGGAGGCATTGCCAACGGTTTCGCTCGACGAGACAAGCGAGGCGGGATTGATCGTCACCGAGGACGAGGAAAGGGATGTGAGAGGTGTCCCGCTGAGTGAGGTGGTGAAAATGATCGACGCACAAAGAGATTGCCGACATGCTGGGCATTGAGCCACATTCGTCATCATCGCAACTGGCACGGGCAAAGAAGATGCTTCGAAAGATGATGCAACAATATTGGGTGGCCGTGCTTCTGTTGCTATTTGTTCCAATTACATTTTTCCTACTCAGAAAAGGAGATACTACCATCAAGGAGGAAGACGGTGGTGAGCACAAACCGTCGCCAATTGTGGCAAAGCAGAAAGATAAGCCGAAAGAATCTCAGATGGAGCAGCCGCAGGAGCCTCTGATTGTTCATTTGCCAATGCATCGTACAGCCGTCATTGCCACAGACACCCTACCGGCCATCGCCCAGGCTGTGGATTCTGTCACGTCTGATACCTTATCTAATATAATAGCGCAGGAGCAGATAATCTCTGACACCACAGCGACAGACACGACTGAGACGATACGCAAGGTGGAGATTCCTCATTATGATATAGCCGACTTGTTCCCAGAAAAGCCAACCGTGAGCACCAATAGCGAAAAGAAATGGTCTTTGGAACTGGCATACGCGGGACAGTTCGATGAGCAGAACCGTTATAACCAACCGTTCAGTTATAAGCCATATATCGATCCGAATGTTCAGCATTCGCCTGGAGAAGGTCCTACCTAT